>JAWVZC010000005.1:0-30281 GCA_033722415.1 Balneolaceae bacterium
ATTGCCCGGCTCATCGGCGGGTTCCATCTCCATGCGGGTGGGGATCAGGCGACCGCCGAGCTCCTCAACTTCCGAACCGGTCATGGTTCGCATAAGGGTGTCGTCCTCATCGTAGAACTCCGAGCGAAGCTGGAGGTACTCCTCTTTGGAGATATACATGTACACCTTGCCCCAAACCACGGGGGCATCCGGCTTTGGGATCATTTCGATTTTGTAGCAGTCGTATCCGCTAATGGTGCTGTCGCCCGCGATCGTATGCGTGTAATCCGAGACGATCGAGGACTCCCGCACCAGGTCGTTATTGGAAAAATCGGATCCCATCCACGACTGGCTCATCATCGACGGTGGCAGTTTGATGGTGCGATTGATGTTGGGGAGCCAGTTCCAGATTTCGTTGCCGCGTTTCAGGTAGGCGGTGCCCTCGTCGCGCGGGGGGTCGGTAATGACCATCAGGCTGTACTCGTCGCCCAGACTCCATGCCTTGATGGAGAGTGAACGCTGCCAGTTGGGGCGGACGATCGTCATCGATATTTCCGAGCGGGAGCTTTCGCCCCGCATTTTGAGATCCGCCTGACGTACGATTTCGGTGGCATCCTGGGCCCCGGCTGCCAGTGCAAACAGCCACATTCCGAGGGCCACGCTAACTGTTTTTTTCGTGGTGAACATACTCGTCGATAATTTTCTTTTTGATCTGTTGGTAGGGATAATCCTCACCCATGCTTATGTACCCGAGGGCGATCCCGTCGAGCTTGGCGGCCAGGTAGTAGGCCTCCTGTTCCGGGTTGTTGTAGCCCATCTGTTCGAACAAGGCGGAGAGCACCTGCACCTGCCGCCGGTTCTCCTCTTCTACATAGGGTTCGATGGTGGCGATGGCGTCGGGCTGCAGCGAAAGGGAGATCATCAGCCGGATCAGTTCGGAGGATTCTTCCAGGAAGGCGAACAGGCCGGTCAGCATCTGCTCCAGCTGTTCGGCAGGCGAAAGGTCGCTCTGTTCCCCCTCCTCGTTGACCAGCTCTCTGCCGAGGTCGCTGAGATCCCGGAAGATCGATTCCAGGATCTGTTCCTTGCTGTCGAAATAATGATATATCAGGCCTTTGGAGACCCCTGCCGTTTCGGCAATTTTGCTGATAGGGGTACGGGCGTAGCCCTCGCTGGCGAACAGCTCAAAAGCGGCATTTTTGATCTCTTTCCGGGTCTGTTCGCGGATCTCCTCGTTCTGTTCCGGGGTTCGCGGCACCATTTTTTATATTGACTTATCGTTCAGTCAAAAAGTAGGGAGATTGGAGAACCAATGCAAGTTTTTTTGCGGATAAGGCCGCACGGGTCCCCGAGCGGGGCGTCTCTGGTAATTTTTCTGCATGGTTCCAGCAAGAACTTCCACCATCAGGAAATTGGTAATGCCAAACAAAAAATTTCTATAGTGGGGAATATCAGTGATTTGACTCTATGAACTGGCGGGCAGGTATCGATTACTGCAACCGTACCTTGCGGCGTATGTGGGTTATGAGCTCTCCCGGTTCATCTGTGCTTGTTGTCAATAATTGATACAGGCAGTTAAGCTGTTCTTTTGAAAATCCTATTTTTTCAAGGGTGCGGAAAAACAGTTTTTCACTGGGTGTCTTTCGTGCTGTTGCCCTCCATACAGTCATTTCTTTCCAAAAGCGGATAATTCCTTCGCCGGGGTCTTCCGGATTTAGCGCCTCACCCAGCAGGCGGTTCACCATTGCACCACACGGATAAACCGCATCAAACATGCCATTGTCCGGGGCTGAGTGTATGCTCGTCTCTTTGAGGTATTCCATACACTCCTGTTCTGTATCATTCCATTTGTCTTCATATTGGGAATAATCATAAATACCAATACGATACATCATTTCGATTGCCAATGCCGGGGCACCCCCTTCATGGATCCACGGCCGGTCGCTTCCCAGTTGTCCAAACCAGTGTTCCGACTGCCACAGGTGAATCACTTCATGTGCCGTCAATTTTGACAGGTAGCCGGGATTGCTTTTCAGCATCGAAAAAACTTCTCCGCCCCGTAACGTAAAGAGGACCTGGCTGGGCAGTGTCCCCCCCTTAGACGGAATAGCCCTCGAAGGCTTTAAAATCAGCGGCTATCAAAACCAAATACGGTTCTTTTGGATAAAAATCGAACGTTTCAGCCAGCAGGGCATTAACGGCAGAAATCGTTTCGGTGATATTCGATGTAATATTAGCGGGCAGGGCAGAATCGACAACTGCAACAATTCCATCTGTTTCCAGGGGATCCTGGGTCCCATAATAGTCAAACTGCTCTACCAGCCGACCAGGCTCTCGCGTGATCGCCTTTTCCCCCTCACTCCCGATATACTTCGCCTTCAGGATGGTATCATACCAGTTGTCCTCTACCCGGACCTGACTTAAAAAATATCCCGTGAATACAGAAGCGCCACCGTCGCTGACAGCAGAAAAGTCAAAATAGTCAGCCTGCGGGCGTTCGGTATATTGCTGCAGTTCTACGGCTGCACAGTTAAAAGGTTTGCCATCCTTCCGGCGAATTTTGGCCGTCCGATCGGTATGCACCAACTCGAAATCGGCATCCATAATCTGCCAGGCGTCCTTGCGCAATCCCTCAAATGGCCGGTTAAAGCGAATTATTCTGACCGGTACATTAAAACAGTATTTCGCAGTCCAGCTTTCAACAACAAGCCGTTGCAGTGTAAATAATCCTTCGATCTGCCGGGCAGAATCCGGAACAGGAGCAAAAATGAGAACAATAAATAGCACTCATATTTATCCAAGTGAGGTGTAAAAAGTGACTGTTAACGGCCTTATAAGGCATTCGGGATTACTTTATATTTACTCTGGACGAAACCACTCTCAAAACTATTTGTTGAGATGTGTTCCAGTCTTACATCCTTTTCTACGGGTCCGAATAGAGGAATTCCGTTACCTATAATTACTGGAGTTCTGGTAATGATCATCTCTTGAATTAAACCGGCCTTTAAAAAATCCTGGATCGTTTTCCACCATCGAAATAACAATGATTGTAACCGTCACCGGATAATTGATCTGTAATTTCTTTTGGGGAACCTGACATAATAGCAACCTCACCGGAGAGGTTATCAGGTACCTTGAGAGCCCGGTTGGTTAAGACAATCACTTTTTTAGAATAAGGCCATTTTTCAAAGGTGAGTACTTGATCAAATGTATTTCGACCCATTATTAATGCATCTACGGTATCCATGAAATCTTGGTATCCGTAATCTTCATTCTCTTCACTGTTGTCATTTCCGGTAAGCCAGTCCAATTCACCACCTGTTCTGGCAATAAAGCCGTCAATACTGGTTGCTATAAAAACAGAACATTTAATGTTCTTCATAGTTAAATATTAATTAAAAAAATAATGATAATGAGTTTCCTGTTTACCGACAAGGAACGCATGAATCACTCATTCTGTGCTGAATGGGGGCCGGGTTGACCATGCTCCATACGTTCCAGAATCTTCTCATGAACCGGCGGTTTCCCCCATACCGGATTTGATTCAAAAAAGGCCCACGGTACCAGCTTGAATGACGTGGAGGCCTTATTCATTATGGGCCAGTCTTCCGGACGCACGATATGCGACTTGCCCATTACGTACCAGAGTACCACGTCTCTGTCCTTGATATTGCGGTTGTCTCGCGTCCTTTCAGGGAGCCCCGCAAACTGCTGATCACTCGGGGGATACATGCCGGCGGGATAGAGTTCATCCCTCTTATAAGGGGTCACCCAGAAATGATGCCAAAGCACCCGGGCGCGGTTTGATAGGGAAGATCCTTCATGTGTTAAAGGTACGGTTCCCTGATTTGGGACAAGGACATAACCTGGGTTGTGGCCATATTTTCCACCCTCCTGGTCATCATTCAGCACCCTCCATCGTCAGCTGCTGGGCGTGTAGGTGCCTCTCACTGCTTCATTCTCGGTTTCAAGTACCTGTTTTTGGGCAACTATCGCATTCCGATATGGGTTTTGGGGGCCGGGAGGAACAGCAATATTATTCAATTCTTCAACAGTGTTATTCAGTCCGTCTACATCAAGATCCAGTCTCCATACATGCCATTGTTGATGGTTGTTCGCCTCCACATTGGGATGCACAAGAACACTGTATGGAGAGCCGTTGTAATTTTCATCATCGGGAAAGGAACGATCGTCTTTTCGATCTACACTGTGGATGTGGACAATACCCTGCAGCTCATAATTTACCTGGATGGTCCCGTCCTCTTTAAAGATCTACTCAAATCCGTAATCGTAGTTCCCCGCCGTTATATAATATTTAATTGAAAGATTTGTAGCTCTTTGCCCGACTTTTTCATGACGCAACAGGGGCCCGCCGTATCCTTCGAAAATGGCCACCGCGCTGTCAATTACAACAGGATTCCCCATATCGTCATGGACCACCGCATCCAAGTACGTGGCATTTTCCGGGGCCTCGGCACCTGCGTTGAGCGGCCGGTTTTTTTCCTGGAAGAACCGGTACTCTCCCTGGTCAAAATAGTTGTTCGAGGCTTCATCCAGTTCCGGAGAGCCGTAATTTACCACCATTTCGGCAATCGAACCGCGGTACATGATGTAGCGCCATTTTTTTGAAAGGGATCAAAATACTGTACGTCATAGATGACCAGCCCCTCCCGGTTATGGATGCCATACCTGAACTTCCAGTAAGGTGTTGAAACTTGGTGGCCGCGGATGGTATAGTTAACACCATCAGGCTGCTGAATGATAACAGGATTTAAAACCGGAAGGGAAGACTCCAGGCTGTCGGGATCAAAATATTTGAGATCTGTTTTTTCGCTGTATCCACCTCCCTCGTCAATCACTTTCAGCACCTTTCGGTCTGTCAGGTCAATATGGGCATACAACCCCCGAATACTTATCTTTGAATCTTTGTATGAAGCAGATACAATTAGCTCCCGGTTTCCCTTGGTGTTGAGGCTCATATCGGCGGCATAGTCCCCTCCAAATTCCACTTCATCGGTATTGATCTCTCGCTTTATTAACGCCTCCCGTATCCGGGGATCCCCCAGGGCAATGGCTGTTGCTATAGAGTCCATCTCAAAGGTGCCCACCGGCTGGTTCCCAGGAATCGGGTTAAAGGAGATCAGCTTCTCACTGTTCAGGTCGACGATCGCTTCATAGATCACGTTCTCCGGATAATCGTAAATTGAAGCAAATGCCTCGCGCGTAAATTCCTTCCCTTGTTCGTAGGCCAGAACTTTCTTTTTATCCGGCTCATTAAGGAAGATCATGCCAAATGCGATCTCATGATTCTCTATTCGATCCGGGCTAATTTTGCCGGCTTTCTCGAGGACGGACCGTACGGTTGTGATTTCCTCAGCACTAAGTGGATCAAGCGGGTGTTTATAGGAATCATTTCCTTGTCCAAGCGAACTGTCAATGCCGAGTAACAGGAAAAACATTGCGATGAGTGAATGATTGATCATTTTATCTTTCATGATGTGGAAATTCTGATTTTGCTTTTTCATTAATTGCCGGCCTGTCTGTAATCAGACCTTGGAACTCCGGGCAAACAGGCAAGCCGGCAGGTTGTGTTTTATGTAGCCTTCTGGCTATTCATCTGGTTCATGAGCAGCAGAAAAAGCAGGGAAGTTTGTAGGTTCTTCTCCATTCACAACTACAGGGATGGTATTTTTTTCCGGTTTGTCAGCCATCCGGAAAGAGACCATCGTGGCTAGAAGTGCTTCTGCTGTTACGATTAGTGCACGGCTGCCGTACTGCCAGTGTGCCCCCGCAAAAGCAAAATAGAGGGCTACCAGAGTGGCAAGAATACCCGCCACTGCCGCAATTTTAATCCACGAGCCATCGAAAGCCTTCTTTGCATTTGGGTTC
Source organism: Balneolaceae bacterium (assembly GCA_033722415.1). Lineage (GTDB taxonomy): Bacteria > Bacteroidota > Rhodothermia > Balneolales > Balneolaceae > JAMQKA01. Next base: position 5,869 of record JAWVZC010000005.1, read on the forward strand.
AGAGAGCGGTTTGCAATTACAAGCACGTGGAATACCACATAGAGCAAGATCCAAAGGTAAGCAGCTGAATATAGCCACTCGATAACAGCACTGCTGTAGAGTGCGGGCAACAGGTACAGAAAGAATGTCAATATGGTTGCTGCAACCGGTGTACCGAATTTCGGCTGGAACTTGCCGAAAACACGGGAAAGCGGGCCATAGAAATTTCCGTCACGGGCTACGCTGTAGATAATTCGCGGTATGGCTGCAAAAGCTACCGTAAGGGTTCCGAGAGTAGCTGCTACCGAGGCAAGGGCCATCAGGGAATATCCGGTGGTTCCGAACATCAATTCGCCAACCGCTAATTGAGGGGCGTCTCCAAAGGCACCGGCTGCACTTTCGGCTGCGGTTTGCCAGGTTGCCAACGGGGCTGAGCCGGTAACTCCGAGTCCCATGACCAGCGATGTTGGCAGAATACCGAAAAGGCCTAACATAAGCCCGCGGGGCATCGATTTTTTGGGATATTTTACCTCCTCGGCCAGCGAACAGGCAAACTCAATACCTACAAAACTCCAGAACGCCAGCGACAGACCGGCCGTAAGAATCCCGGTTTCACCGAACCATTGAAAGGCGGCTGCATCATTGTACAGGTTGGCTAAACTCCAGGCACCCGTTTCGCTCAAACCAAAGAAACCGGACAGGCCGAAGAACCAGCGGATACCCAGCATAAACAACAGCAGTCCGGCACTGACCCATGCGGTTGTTTTGATTCCGAGAATATTTGGGATTACCGCCAGTACACTCAGTACGACGATAAAGTAGCGGATATCCAGTTCCGAGTGGAACAGTGCCTGCAAACCGAATGCTCCCGCAGCGGTTTCTCCCGAGGCGGCAAACCCGAACATGCCAAAGAAAGCCAGTCCGAGGAATGTACCCAGGAACTTTCCCTTCCTTCCGCCAAAGATGGCACTCGCATAGTCATACAGCGCTCCGGCCCGTGGATAGGCGACACTCAGTTCGGCAGCCGATAATCCCAATAGGAGATTGACCGCAAAACCCAGTATCAATGCAATTGCAAAAGCGGTACCCAGCGTGAAATAGCCTGTAAAATCACTTACAAGCGTGCTGGCAGCAACCACCAGTGCTACACAGGCTACCATCACTTCCCAGGTGCCGATATGTTGTTTCATGTTTTTGTTCCTGCGTTTCGTACTCATTGTTTTTGGATTTTATTTTTTCTGTTTCTGATGAATATTATTTGGTGGCTTCAACTTTTTGTGCTTTGTCTTGGTCCGGTATTATCGCGTTGCAGATTACCTGGAGATGGGTATGATCGGTGCCGCAGCAGCCGCCCAATACGATTAGATTGGGAAGAAGCGAACGCAACTTCCGGTATCCCCCGGCAAGGCGCGACTTGTCGCCGGTATCCAGGGTATCTGAAGCATCCAGCTCGGCATGACTTTTTGTCGAGGCGATTGCCCGGATTCCGTTTTTCCATTCTCCCTTATCCTCCAGCACGTGCAGGAAGTGCTCGGGATGGGCACAATTGATCATATAGTGTTCCGGATATCCGTCCGATGCTGCCTCCACTTTTTCGATGGCGGATTTCAGCGGTTCTCCGTTGGGAAGCCGCCCGTCGGTTTCCACGGTAAATGAGATTACGGCCGGAATCCGGAGCTCTTTAGCGGCCAACGCAATACCCAGCGCTTCGTCACTGTATGTCATTGTGATGGCGGATGTGATATCGGCATCGGCCAGGGCAAACGCCTGGATTTGCTCAAAGTGATAGGCTTTGGCTTCGGCGGGAGTCATGGCATCAACGGCGATGTAGCCGTCACCCCTGGGGCCTACACAACCGCTAATTACGACCCTGGAAGAGTCGATAGCATGGGAAGCCAGCAAGCTCCTTAAAAAAGTTACTGCGTTGCGGTTAATGGCATTCAACTCTTCACTCGAATAGCCAAGTTTATACGCCCAATCAGGATTGGCTCGCCATGTGGGGGTTTCAAGGATGAAGTTAAACCCCTCTTTTTCAGCCAGGTCGAGATAGGGCAGATAGTATTTGGCCATCTCCTCTTTGCCCTGCTCGTGGGTTAGCAGCTCAAAAGCGGCAAAGTGATTGAGTTCGAGTCCCTGGTGATAGATAAGAGTGGTTTCCAGGCCGCCATGGGCCAGATAGTAACCGTTTTGAAATAAGTGGTTGGTATTCATGGGATTCTCCTTCTGGGTTTAAATTTTTGATGGTTTTTCATCAATAAGTTCACCCCTAAAGGCGTAAGTTTTCAGCTTACGATGTGAGGATGGAGGGCCTTACAGGCTTGACAGTAGATCGCTCAGCCTGTCAGCGGCAATTTGTAAAGGATGGCTACCCGGAAAGTAAAAACTAATTTGAGATCATGAGCACGTGGGCGAAAGCGCTCAGATAACAAACGCGGAATTGATCAATTTTTTATTGCCAGAAATCCAGCAAGACCCTTAGGCAGGAGGTTTTTATGGTAGGAGTCCAATATTTGTACCGTAAATCCGGTATGCTGTAACGAAATGTTAATTTCTTCTATATCAAGAAGTTTGAGCTTGTGAACCTCAAAATCCCGTTCATATAACGTATCCTTTTTGCGAAATGAAGTAATATGCCTAGTTAAAATATTGTTGGGTTGGTCTATTTATGTCTCCATGAGCACTGCCCAGTCAGCGTTTGTCGAAAAGGTTTTTTGGATGTCCCTTGACGGGGCACGTTCAGGGCCCGCTATATCAAGAAGGAAAACTCCTCCAGGTTCAAGAGCTTCGAATACACGTCGAAAAAAATGGTTTCGCTGGACAGAATTGATTTCATCATCAAATATATAGTTTAGAACTTCACCGATCGCTGCTACGGCTGAACATGAAGGAAGATCATACGCATGATAAGATGCCTTTATAAAACTCCCCCTCCGGCACCCGTTTTCGCGCGATTTTGAGCAGCGATTCGGAAATATCGACACCAATTACGTCAAATCCGGCACTACTCAATAATCTGCAGGTGATGCCGCTGCCGTAACCGATATCGACAAATGTGCCTTTGTCGATGCCCGAGCGCTTCAGGGATTCCAATAGCAGGAGCGCTGCATCTTGGGCAAGATGGCCGAATCCGTCATCATGTATATAAGCCAGGTTTTCTTTGTAGGCATCTTTCATCTTTCATTTATTCATTTTGAAATCCAGCTCGATCATATCCCGCAATGAAATACCATGGATCAATCTTCGGAATCCTGGGGAATTTTAATTGTAAACTGTCATCTATAATTCTCCCTGGGCTCATCACTTTCCGGTTCATAGGAACAGAAGGTTCCGGTTTTAACAGCGTTGGAAAAGTGTTTGCCCAAGGCGGGATGCTCCTTTTCAATCTTGGCAATGGCACTTCGAATGCGCCAGGTTACGGCTGAACGCGCCCGTTCAACCGAATCCCCTTCTCCGGGGGAGCCGTCGAGCCCGAGCGATTTTGACAAATGGGCAACCAATTGTTCATACTCTTCCTGCAAGCTCCCGGCCCGTTCAAAATCCTGGTTGTTTTCCGCTGTTTCAATATCCTTTTGAAGTGATATGATTTTTTGCCGGTATTCGTTTTTCGCCTGTTCGTCAAGGACTTTTTCCCCTTTGGAAAGAACAGCTGTTCCCATAAGCTCGCAGCAGTGAACGGGCGTTCGGATGTTTTGGATCAACATCTTCAAATTTGCAAAACCTTTAACAGTCAGCAATTGTACCGTTTTTCCCCCGTAGGTGAACTCCCAAAAATCCGGACCTTCTTGAATTGTTTTGGATTGCCCGACTGCCAGCGTGGGAACATGCTGCTTTTTCAGTTTAAACGCTCGCCCGGTAATATAGGACCAAAAATTTTCGAGACGGGTCTTTTCCCGGTAGGGATTGACGGCACTCATCCACTCCATCGCTTCCTGTATGGTCGCTTCTTCACCGTGGTTGATAAGCCTGTTATATTCATCAAGAAATTCATTGAGGCATTCATTCATCTTTTCCTGATTCCCGAGTTCGTACCAGGCCGCTGCGCAGTAGACTTTGTAATCGACAAACGGTATGGAATCCGAACGGCTGGCAAGTTGAAGCGCCTCTTCAAACTTTATAAGTTCAAATAAAAATAACAGCTCCAGCCGGATGGTACACTTCGCTTGCTACGGGATTAAGACGCAAGGCACGTTCATAAAGCTGGAAGGCTTCTTCGTGGTAGCCAAGATAATTGAAGCAAAGGGCTATCCGCACGAGACTCAGCGGATCATTTGAATTTAGACGAAGTGATTTTCACAAATAGTGTTCGGCTGTCTCAAAAGAGTTCTGGTAAAGAAATACCCGGCCCAAAATATATGCAGCTACATAGTTCTGCTCATCCAGCTCAATTGCTTTTTTGGCCCATTCAAAGGCACCGTTCTGATTCAACTCCCAGCGATCCCAAAGCTGGCAGCTCCACTCGTTGAAATAGGTGAGCGACATACCGGAATAAGCCAGCGAGTAATTCGGATCTATTTCAAGTGCCTGCTGAAAGTATTCCCGGGCCTTCAGGTCGCTTTCAATAGTCCCCCTTTTTACTTCTTCAACCCCGTACAGCCAGCATTCATACGCTTTCAATTCCGTTTTCTGTTTTTTGGGGATCTTTGAAATCAAATCGTAATTCATCTGCTCCTGAAGCTTTGCCACCACCTTTCGCAGCAGCTTCTCCTGCAGTTCCATCAATTGGTCTGCCTCATCTTCGAAACGGTCGGCCCACACCAACCGGTGGGTCTCACTTTTTAATAATCTGACATTGATCCGAATTTTTTTTGGTCGAAACGAAACGATCCGCTCACAAAATAATCCGTATGCAAATCATCAAAATAAGCTTGCTGCTCTTTCGCCTCCGGTCGTAAATCTTTGACCGAGTCAAAGGCGATAATTGCAAATTGCCGGAACCTGGAAAGCTCGATTATGAGATCTATACTGAAGGATCGGGAAAAAAATCTGCCTCACCGCCAGGGGTAAGATTTTCAAAAGGCAAAACCGCAAGCGTTATATGCTCTTGATATTTCGAAGCATCGCCCATGTCCGCATAATTGACTTGATCCTTTACTATCCAGCAAAATTTTATTGCTGCATACCATACGACAGCTCTTAACTGATGTTGCGTGTACGCTGTTAGCATGGCTCCCAAACCATCTGGCCATCCCTAAAATAAGCCATCCCTAAAACAACGGGTATAAACGAGACCGATGAGGATTAAAAAATCTAATAAAAAATCAATATTGTTGCACCAAGGCAATTTGCAGGAAACGGGATTAAGCGTATCTATTTATAATCCTCCACCGATGAAAGGTATTCCCGAGGTGTCCGAAATACCGTGGACAGAGTATCCGCTGGTGATGGAGCTGTTACACCAGGCAAGGCGATGACTGCACTTTTTTCTCGTATGGGTTCCAGCTGCATACGATAAAATCGGTCTTTGCCGGATGTATCTCTTCGGTAAATTTCATCGGGTTAAAAAGTTTGCTTGTTTATATCCCAGGCAGTTTTGGCTTTGCATTCCTGCACCTGGTGTTCCATGCCTGTGGGCTATGGCAGGGTCCTCCACGTCAGCATGATATAGCGATGAATGCTCAAACAATTCACCTGCTAAATGATATCTGCTTTTAACCTGATCTGCTGGTTTACGGGGAAATCGCGGGTGCCTGTTTCCCGCAGACAGATAATTAACAGGATAAAGAGTGATGCGGGAATTCCAGTAACTAATTTCATTCCGCACGGCCGTAAGTTCCCTGGTCGGTATTGTTGCCAATAGTTTTGCCATCCGGAACCTGTCCGCGCCACGATGTCGATCGCCTTTTGCCTCTAAGTAAATAAATCGTCAAATTTGCAATTGCTCGGGCAAATCACGACTGCTGTGCCCGTACCTTATCAGTGAATGACCGATCAATGTATACGTACCATGAGCGAAAAGCAGAAGATGCTTTCCGGTGAAATGTATGACCCGAACGATGCCGAGTTGAGGGAGCTGCGGAACGCTGCCCGTCGAAAGACAGCGAAGTTCAACAATACGACTCCAGACCACGACCGGGAAAGAGCAACCATTATTCAATCCCTGTTTGGTACAACGGGACGGAATATCTTCATTGAACCGGCGTTTCGCTGCGACTATGGAGCGAATATACACGTGGGAGACAATTTTTTACGCCAACTTTAACTGTGTTGTACTGGATGCCGCGGAAGTACGGTTCGGCGACAACTGCATGCTGGCCCCGCAGGTGGGAATCTATACGGCAACGCATCCCCTGGATCCCGGCGCTCGTAACAGCGGGCTGGAGTTGGCCAAACCGGTTACTATCGGCGATAACTGCTGGATCGGGGGACATGCGACGATTAATCCCGGTGTGCGGTTGGGAAAGAACGTGGTAGTGGCATCAGGCGCGGTAGTGACCAAGAGTTTTGGGGATAACCTTGTAGTTGCAGGTAATCCTGCCAGAGTCATCAAAGAGGTGCCCGTCAATAAAAATTTTCCGGAATAATACGGCAAATTCATTTGACATCAGACGGCCTTGACCGTTACACTCATTCATTGCAAAAAAAAAGAGCTGTCTGGGTACTATTGGAATACAAGGATGATAAGTTTCTTCGGTCCAATTCTCTAAAGATACAAACCGATACCCAGCAGAAGGCGCCTGTAGGTAAGTTCCGTCTCCAGCCGCCCGCTTCCGAAATGCTCCTGCCGGTAAGTCGCCTTGTCGACGTTATAGCCTGCTTTCAGGTACCAGTTTGTTCCACCTCCGGAGAGGAGATCTACTCCGGCTTCCAGGGCCAGAGTGAGGCCGCCGCTGTGACCGGTAAGGCGGGTGTCATCGCCGGGATGCAGGCTGATATTACGACCCGCTCCGATGGCCACAAAAGGGGAATCACCGGTTTTAAGCATTGAAAACTTTGCACTGACAAAAAGTGGAATCAGGTCCAGCGGATCTCTGCCGTAATTGGTAAAACCGAACCCGGCACCCAGCGTTAAATGGGATGACAATCGGTACCCGTTAACGGTACGCACACTCAATGCGGTATTTTCGGATCCCGGTAAAAAAGTGAGCCCGGTACGGTTCACGTAACCGGGCTCTCTGTAGTGCTCAGGAGTTGGCGCAGCTTCTCTCCTGATTTTAGCAGATGTCTCGTTTTTAATTTCGGTCGTGGACGACGGGCCCGGGGTTCCGAAGCCTTGCTGATGCAGGTTTCGCTGCCCCCAATTTTCGTACTGTGGATCGTCATCCTTGCAGTTGTTCCACCCGTAATCAGTCTGTCCGGCAGCCGTCATCGGCAGCAGCAGAAGCGTCATCGACAATCCAAGCAGAAATGTATGCATGGGCACCCGGTTCGATCCGGTTTGATGATTAACCTGCATTTCTCGCGAGATTTATGTCAGATTTCTTGTATTGTTGTGAAATACAGTGAGTTACCATGATCTATATTCGAACAGGGAATCACGGGATGTCGCAGACAGCGAAATGGTCTCGATAACTGCGTTGAAGATGGAAATCACCCGCTCAACGTGTAAACGTACCACTTTGCCGTGCTGACGAACCAAATTTCTGGTGAAAAATAGAGGCCAATTCCCTGCGTGGTGGATCATGACCCCGTTATCGGGATCTCACTAAGTAGTTTCAGGTTCTCGATGTTGCTGTAGTCGTACTGCAGGATACCGCTCTGCCCGGTGACCATCAGCACATTGTTGTAGGGGATTACGTCATAAGTTTCGATATTCCGGATATGCCGCAGCAGCTGAATTTCGGCGGGATCGGTTGCATCCAGGATTTTCAACCCGTACGCTCCCTCGCTGACGAACAGGTTACCGTTGTCGATCCCCAGCCCGTGGGGACTGATCATCTCATAAAAGGCCACCTTTTGGGGATTAAACGGGTCAGATACATCCACAACCTCCAGCCGGTTGACACCGCGCGGGCACCGTTCGCTTTGGCGAAGCGTAACAAACGCGTGGGTCCCCTCCACAACAACCGGATCGCAGGCTGTCAAATGGGTATACACCGACATCTGGCTGGGAACAGCGGGATTACTGATATCAAAAATGTACATGGCGCTGGCCGACCCGATATAGAGCTGTTTGTCGTTGGGAAAGATCGTTTCGATTCTCCAGCCGACCTCTTTTGCGTGTACCTTTGCCGGCTGGGGTGAAGAGATATCGAACGTCGTCAGGTGGATATCATCCACGGTATACAGGTAATCACCCGTAATTGCAAAGCGCGCCATCGACCCACCGATACCCGGGGTATTTGCTCCTCCCTCGGCCGAGAAGGATGCAAGGTTGTCTCCAGTGGTAAAGAAAAGATCCGGTCGCACCCTGTGGCAGTCACCGCGGCAGGTTTCCTGCACCTCCACCTCTTTCCAGTCTACCACAATACCCCGGGCGTGGTCCACCGGTTGGGCGGGATAGGCGGGCGGCCTGTTGGCACTGAAAGTGAACACATCCTCTATCCGTTTGACGAGTTCGGCTTTTTCCATGTCGGTGATATCGAACACCAGCAGGTCACTGTTTGAATCGGCGTAGAGCAGGTTGCCGCTTACCGCGATATCCTTGTTGGCCGGTATGTTAATAAATCCCACTTTCCGGGGGGAGGAGGGGCTGCTGTTATCGATGACATGAACCCCCTTGTTGACTTCATTCACAAACAGGTAGTTGTCGTAGAAATAGATTTTACCGGGTTCTCCCAGGGTTCTGGGCTCCTCGAGGCCCACCGACTCCCTGAACTCCTGCTGGGTCATGTAGACAGGCTCGTATTCCGTCCACCTCACCGTCTGTACTTTCTGATCTTCGCAACCCAATCCGGCCACGGCCAAGAATAGAATTACGACCAGAAATTTCACTGCCGAATATCTGCTGCCGTGACCGGGTCTCGTCACTGTTGTGTTCAAATCCATCTGTACTCCCGTTTTTGTTGTTGTTTGCCAGGCACAGACGATAAGCGCCTACATTCTATACACGAAAGATTCTGTGACAACTACTTATCGGTTGTATTTTTTAATTATGGCTGCGAAGGGGCGATTTACCTATCGCTTTAAATGCTTTTACACAATACTGCTAGAAATTGAAACCGATTTTCGTTAAATACGGCATGCCTTAGATAGGGGAATGGATAACAATCAATTTACAGGGTTAACCACAACATAGATGAGTACGTTTACAATACTGGGTTTGGTAGCACTTCTTGGGTTCGGGTCACCACAAACGGATGAGCCCGATACCACTACATTTCAGCAGCCGCAGCCTTATTCAACCATCAAATTATATATTGACTGCAGGGGCTGCAGTGAAACCTATATCCGAAACGAGATAAATTTTGTACGGTTTGTGCGCGATATGACCGATGCGGATGTCCACCTGCTGGTGACCCGACAGTTTACCGGCAGCGGCGGGCGCGAGTATAAATTGCGGTTTATCGGGCAAAAACAGTACAAAGGGCGAGAAGATACGCTCTTTTTCCAGTCTTACCAGTCCGACACACAAATCCTACGCCGTAGGGGGCTCGTTAAAAAGATCAAGGTGGGACTGATCCCGTACCTGATGTCCACCTCGGTTGTTGATGACCTGAATATCACCTACAATCGTACGCTCGAGGAGGATCCCGGGCAGCGGGAAGACAAGTGGAACCGGTGGATATTCGAGGTGGGGGTCAATACGTTTATGGATGCCGAGGATACCCGCAGCCGGATTAATGTGTTCGGGGAACTGGAGGCCACCCGGATTACGAAGAACTGGAAAACCAATTTCGAATTCAACAAGTTTTACCGGCAACGAAAGTTCAAGGATGACGATACCACCGAAACCTTTATAACCGAAAGCAACCGCTTTGACGGGCTGGTGGCCAAGAGCATCGACGACCACTGGTCGGTCGGCTTTTTTACCGATTTGACAACCTCCACCCGTAACAATTACGATCTCAGGCTCGGCGGTTCCCCCGCCATTGAGTACAACATCTTTCCCTATTCGGAGTATGCCGAACGGGAGATAAGCTTCCGGTACGTACTGCTGAGTACTTACAACAACTACACCGAGTTAACGGCCTTCGGGAAGCGTGAGGAGTTTCTGTTTCAGAACCGTTTTTCCGCCAATATGGAGTTTACCCAGCCCTGGGGCGAAATAGAGGGGGATGTGGATGCCTATGCCTACCTGCAGGACCTGTCGAAAAATCGACTTATTTTTGATTTGGAACTTGATTTCCAGGTGACGCGGGGATTGGAGCTGCAGCTTTCCGGAAGGTATTCGCTGATCAACGACCAGCTTTCGGTGCCCGCCGCCGAGCTGACCGAAGAGGAACAGCTGCTTGACCTGGTAGAGCCGCCCACCTCGTTTTATTACAACGCTTCGATCGGGTTTGAATACACGTTCGGTTCAATCTACAGCAATGTGGTTAATCCCCGGTTTTAATCCCGTATCTAATGCAATATTGGGTTGCTGCGAGACCTGAGGGCAATCAACCGGTCACTCCTGTCGTCCGTTGGCCAGCATGCTGTTGAGTTTCTCTCCGCCCTTGATTCCAAAATCGAGCGTTCGGATCGGGAACGGGATGTCGATGCCATTCTCGTCAAACGCCTGTTTTATGGCGATGATGGCGTCGTTCTGGGCCTGCCAGAAATCGGGATTTGCCCTGAAATCGACCCAAAAGCGAATCACAAAATTGATGGAGCTTCCCCCGAACTCGTTGTAGAAAAACTCCACATCCCGGTTCGGGTCGATGCTGTCCAGCTTGCGGACCGCCTCAAGGGCCAGGTCGCGGGCTTTTTCAAGATCGTCCCCGTACGAAATCCCGCAGGAGAGGTCGACACGACGCTCGTTTCCTTTCGTAAAGTTTTGCAGGGGACTGTCAAATACTGACTTGTTGGGAATATAGACGATCTGTCCCTGGGGGGTTTTCAGGATGGTATTGCGCAGATTCAGTTTCTGGACCGTCCCGTAAAAGCCATTGGTTTCGATGATATCGCCGATGCCGAACGGGTGCCGGATCGACAGCATGATTCCCGAGATGAAATTCGATGCGATATCCTGGAAGGCAAAACCGATGGCCAGACCGATGATCCCGGCACCGGCCAGGATGGAAGTCACCGTATCTTCCAGCTGCAGTATCTGCAGCGCAAACAGGATACCCACACCGACGACAAGCACGCCCGCCACGGTCTCCAGCAGGTTGATGATGGTGCGGTTTTGCGTGGTTTTTTCCAACAGCTTGGTGACAGCTTTACGCACCAGTTTCCCAAGTGTAAAAAATATGATCAGTACCAGCACCGCCACGGCAAGATTGGGCAGCATCTGGATCGCGGTATCCAGCCAGGTTTCCAGTTTCCCGGCAATTAATTGATAGGCATCGGTCGCATCTGAAAGATTCATCAGTTCCCCGTTTCTGTTAGTGGATGTAAATTTCGATAATTAAAATTTAATTTTATGTTCAATAATTCCGTCGGGTATTCTTTGGGTTTCGAAGTGTAAGAATCGGTAAGTTCCAGCTTTCGGATTAAACGTGTAACGGAATGCCGCGCAGGCAGAAACTGTTTTTGTGCGTGATCTTATAACCACCATTAAAACTTTAAAGGAATACATTATTATGCCAAAACGAAAAGCTGAAGCTGTCTGGAATGGAAACCTGAAGGGTGGAAAAGGAACCATGAAGTTCGGAAGCGGTGCCTACGAGGGCGCCTATTCTTTCGCTTCACGGTTCGAGGAAGGTACCGGTACCAATCCGGAAGAACTGATCGGAGCGGCGCACGCCGGATGTTTTTCCATGGCGCTCTCCGCGGCCCTGGCCGAAGAGGGGTATTCTCCCGAATCGGTGGAAACCCATGCGGAAGTTACGCTGAAGGTATCCGATGACGGTCCTGCCATCACCAATATCCACCTGAATACCACGGCCCGGGTTCCGGATATCGAGGAGGAAGATTTCCAGGCAATAGCAGAAGATGCCAAAAACAACTGCCCGGTTTCCAAAGCGCTGGCCGGACCCAAAATTACGCTGGATGCCGTTCTAAAATAGAACAACATGCCATCATCCTGATATCCCCGGGCAGCATACCGTGCCCGGGATTCTAATGGCAGTAACCCGGATTTCTCACAAGTTTTTTTGATATATTCCTGTAACTTTCTGAATGACAATAACTTATTCCATTTTTACTGCCAAATTATCAATACAGGCTGTAAAAGGCTGCGAAATTTGCCCTTCAGCTGCGTTGCAGGACAAATCGCCTGCTCAACGTACCAACCTGCGTCTGCGCGGTCATTTGACCTACGCCTTGCTGAAAAACAAATTTCTTGGTTAGAAATCCGGGATAAACATTTTCTCTGGTTCACCATGAAATATTCTGTTCTTTTGTTTCCGTTATTGGTTTTGTCACTGCTGGTTTCCGGCTGCGGCGAACAGCGTGTAGCACCCGCCGATCAGCCTGAATATTCGGCAGGGGAGCGGATGGAATCGGGGCATATCGCCGATGAGGCCGCCGGGGTTCAGCCCGTGCTGACGGGCACCACCATGCCGGATGCCATGGTACGAACCGCCGAAGGCGACTCTGTTACGCTGATGGAACTGGTAAGTGACCGGCCGGCTGTCTTGGTTTTCTATCGCGGGGGATGGTGCCCATACTGCAACAAACACATGGCTGAGCTCCAGCAGGTAGAGGACAAGCTTGTAGATATGGGGTACCAGATCCTGGCCATCAGCCCCGATCGACCCAAATACCTGCAGGCGACCGGTTCCGAACAGGAATTGTCATACACCCTGCTTTCGGACAGCCCGCTGCATGCCACATCAGCCTTCGGTCTTGCCTACAAAGTGGACCAGGAAACCATCGACCGATACCGGGAGGGCGGGCTCGACCTCGCCGAACGAGCCGGGTATAATCACTACGCGCTGCCGGTTCCCGCCCTGTTCCTGGTTGATACAGAGGGGACGATCCTTTTCCAGTATGTAAATCCGGATTACACAACACGCATCAATGCTGACGTTCTGATGGCGGCCGCCCGCGCTTACCTCCCCGGGAATGAGGAATAAAAAGCATCATATCTTAACGGTTCCCGGTTCGATGTCAACATCATGTAGAAGGGTGGCGTCGAAATTCTGTATTTATGATCGCCCCGGGCCTCTCCTTTGGCATTTGCAGGGGCTCGTCAGCCGGTCACCGTAACAATGATACTGTTTAAACGTTACGTTTCGCATGACACGATGAGAAAAACAGTTTCCATTACCGGAGCGGGTATTGTTTCCGCCCGGAAGTTTGTATTTTCATACTTATGACCTTAAAAATAGATACCGGCGAAAAAACCGATCTCAAAAGCCTCACCAAACGAGAACTCGAGGAATACTGCGGAGAACTGGGACTTCAGTCGTACCGAAGTGACCAGATATTCCAGTGGCTCTACCAGAAAGGGGTCTCTTCATTCGAGGAGATGACCAACTTGTCCAAGGATCTGCGGGGTCGGCTCAGTGAGCTGGCGGAGGTAAACCGAATTCACTATGTGCGTCACCAGGAATCGAAAGACGGGACCTTGAAGTTCCTGTTTCGCCTCGAAGGGGAGGAAAACCACAAGGTGGAATCGGTATTGATACCCGATTTCTACCCGGACGGGGCTGCCAACCGGCTGACGGTTTGCGTATCGTCGCAGGTGGGCTGCGTATATGGCTGTTCTTTTTGTGCCACCGGCAAGATGGGTTTTTTCCGGAACCTGACACACGGTGAAATTGTGGACCAGGTGCAGTATATCAATGAAATCTGCCAGGAACGGTTTGAAAAAGAGGTTACCAATATCGTTTACATGGGGATGGGCGAGCCGCTCCACAACTACAATGCAGTAGTGCAGTCGGCCGATATTCTCACCGATGAACTGGGCCTGGGCTTGTCGCCCAAACGAATTACGGTTTCAACAGTTGGTCTGACCAGGCAGATAAAGAAACTGGCCGACCAGCGCCAGCCGTTCAATCTTGCGATATCGCTTCATGCCGCAAATGACGAAAAGCGGGATGAAATTATGCCGATCAACAACTCCATGAACCTGGAGCAGCTCGAGGAGGCGGTCACATATTACTATCAGCAGCTCCATCGCCCCATCACCTATGAATACCTGCTGTTTGACAACTTTAACGATTCGGTGGACGACGCCCGGCAGCTGGCCGAGATTGTACACTGGGTCCCCAGCAAGGTCAACATCATCATGTATAACGATGTAGCGGGCGTTGCGTTGAAGCGCGCCAGGGAAAAACGCCTCGATAAATTTATGCAGGAGCTGGTCAGCCGTGATGTGACCGCCACCGTGCGTCGCAGTCGCGGAGACGACATCGATGCCGGGTGCGGGCAGCTCGCCATCAAAGAGGGAGAGAAGGGAAAAACAATCTCGAAAAACTGAATGATTCCCGGGGTCCGCTGGAGTACCAGTTCGGAAAACCCGATCTGATGCCAACCTTTTTGGTCCAATTTCCGTCCGAAAGAAACCCGGTAATCCATCCAGATTTTCTGTCTCCATCACGAACATATCGGTGGTTCCCGTAGCGACTGCCCGCTTGTTTTACCGGGATATCCCTTATCGCAGCGATTTTAACCAGACGTACGATTAGAAATGCGGTTAGTCGTGGATGAAATTGAAGATTCGGCTGAAACGCGGGAGCCAGCGGTCCGAATCCCATGAAAAGTAGATCATGCCCGCTTTCCCGACCACGTGATCCTGCGGTACGAATCCCCAGTAGCGGCTGTCTTCGCTGTCGTCCCGGTTGTCGCCCATCATGAAGTAGTAATCCTGGCGTATCGTGTAGGTGGAATCGGGTTCCCCGTTGATGTAGAGCTGGTCGCCTCTCCATTCGGCGTCGTTGCGCTCATACCGGGTAATGATATTTTCGTAGATATGCCAGTTGTCCCTGTTCAGGGTCACCTGCTGCCCCTCAAACGGGATTACGATCGGGGGCAGGTGGTCGTGATTCATAAACCCGGAGGAGAAGCTGAAGTCGCGCCGGGCGAATTCGTTGAAATCTTCCGGCAGGATGTGCAGCATGACGTTTTCCACCTCCGGCCACTCCCTGATGGTCTCGGCCACGCTGCTGGTCATATTGACCCGGTAGCTGTTCTGGCCCTGTGAACCGAGCAGTGTTCCGCCCGCATTCTGCACCTTGGTGGGGCTGAGGCGCACCCGCTCACGAACCTCAACCACGTAATTCTTTTGCACACCGGCAAACTGTTCCGACAGTTCGCCGTTGATATAAACCATTTTGTCGCGAACTGACAGGGTATCGCCGGGGATGGCTACACAGCGCTTAATGTAGTTGGTTTTTGCTGCAATAGGCGCAATATCGATCGGGTAGTTAAAGACCACGATATCGTTGCGATCCACATCGGTCAACCCGGGAATTCGTGTCCACGGGAGGTCCACACCCGGCAGGTAAATATTGGTGAACGGTACCCCGATAACCATCGGCGTTCGGGGGCCGTAGCTTATTTTGGATACCACGAGGAAGTCACCGGTCAGCAGGGTTTCCTCCATCGATGGGGTGGGAATGCGGTAGGCTTCAAAGAAAAACGTGCGTATGATGAGGGCGGCCACGGCTGCAAAAACGAGTGCATCCAGCCACTCACGGGCCCAGTGTTTGGCCTGTTCCTGTTGCCGGTCTCTCCGTTCCTTCCTTCGCGTTCTCTTTTCCTCGTTCGATTCAGCTACTTCTTTTGACAATGCGGGTTCCTTCCTCCTCTAGTTCGAATACCTGAAATTGATCGTCATACCTTCGGGGGAATCGATCTTGGTGGTGACCAGCTCCCCGTTTTCATAGCGCACGTCAAACCACTGTTCCCGCTCGGGCGAATAGAAATAATCCTGAAACGGGGCCAGCTTGTCAACCTCCATCAGCTTCTGGGAAAAGGTGCGCTTTATCTGGGGCATGAGGTCGATATACCGGCTGGCACCCCCGTATACCAGTCCGTCGCCGAACGGACCGTCGATATCCAGCACCATCATGGGAATGCTGTCATCAACCGTAAACCAGTACTCAAACTGGATGGCTTCGGCGGGACGAAAATTCGGGTCGTCGATAAGATCTTCCAGGGTTTGAGTGGGATTGCCGTACCGGGCCTGCAGGCGGGCACGAATTTCGTCCGTTTTTTGCTGGTCGAGCCGGGTCTCCTGGTATAGTCCCTGCCCGGTCCATTTGATATCGGAAAATCGCTGCATGAACTGCTCACGCTGTTCATGGGGAACCTTCTCAATTTCCGGTTCCTGGAACTGCGCAAAAGCGGTACTGAACAGTATAAAAAAAAGAACGGCAAAGGCCGTGCTGTATCTTGCTAATCGCATAATCTGCTGTTTGTCATTGTTTTATTTTGGGTCAAAGGTAACGAAAAACACCAAAAACTGTCGTTAAAAAGCGTAATACCCTCGAGCCTTGATATCTCCAAATTCTCAGCCCGAAACTCACTATTCAACGTATTTCAGTCTAAAAGACACAGTACCATTCTGCCTGCCATGGTATGGTATGATTTCATATCTAATTCGTGTGAAAAAAAGCTAAGGGCTAGTTGTTATCATCCATTGACAATACGGCCAGGAACGCCTCCTGCGGCACCTCTACGGTACCCACCTGCTTCATACGCTTTTTGCCTTCCTTCTGTTTCTCCAGCAGCTTTCTCTTCCGGGAAACGTCGCCGCCATAGCACTTGGCGGTCACATCCTTCCGTATGGCCCGGATGGTTTCCCGTGCAATAATCCGGGAGCCCGTGGCTGCCTGCACCGGAACCTCAAACTGTTGTTTGGGAATCAGTTCCTTCAGTTTTTTGCAGAGTTTCCGGCCCTGTTCATACGCCTTGTCGCGGTGAATGATGCTGGAGAGGGCATCCACCGGTTCCTCGTTAAGCAGGATATCCAAACGCACGAGATCGCTTTCACGGTATTCGAGAAATTCGTAATCCAGCGAGGCGTACCCGCGGGTACCGCTTTTGAGGCGATCGTAAAAGTCGAACACCACTTCCGCCATCGGCAGCTCATAGGTGATTTCGACACGGCCGCCCTGCATGTGAAGCTGGTTCACGTACACGCCGCGCTTGTCCTGGCAGAGCTTCATAACCGGCCCGATGAACTCGGAAGGAGTCAGTATCGTGGCCTTGATAAACGGCTCGTAGACCGCCTCCCGTTTGCCGGGATCGGGCATGTCGCTGGGATTGTCGACCACAATCGTCTTGCGTTCGCCCTTCTCAACGATATCCACCTTGTACTCCACGTTGGGCACGGTTGTAATGATGTCGATATCAAACTCGCGGTCCAGCCGTTCCTGCACGATCTCCATGTGCAGCATGCCCAGGAATCCCGCCCGGAACCCGAACCCGAGAGCTTCCGATGTTTCCGGCTCATAGGTCAGGGAGGCATCGTTAAGCTGCAGTTTTTCAAGGGCCGACCGCAGGTCTTCAAAATCGTCTGATTGCGTGGGGAACAGCCCGCTGAACACCATCGGTTTCGGTTCCTGGTATCCGGGTATTGGTTTGTCTGCGGGATTTTCGGTCCGGGTTACCGTGTCACCCACACGGGCATCCTGCAGCGACTTCACGCTGCCGATGATATACCCTACCTCACCCGCTTCCAGCCGGTTGGTTTTTACCTGTTTCATCATCAGGTAGCCGATCTCTTCGGCATCATACTCCTTGCCGGTAGCCATAAAACGGATGCCGTCGCCCTTGTTGAGCGCTCCCTCCATTACGCGAACATATACGATAGAGCCGCGATACGTGTTGAAGACGGAATCAAAAATGAGTGCCCGCAGCGGTTTGTCGGTATCTCTTCCCGGGGCGGGAATGCGTTCCACGATCGCCTCGAGCAGTTCATTGACTCCTTCTCCCGTTTTGCCGGAAACTTTCAGGATGTCATCGTGATCACAGCCGATCAGGTCCACAATCTGCTGCCCAACCCCCTCGATGTCGGCCCCCGGCAGGTCGATCTTGTTCAGCACCGGCACAATTTCGAGATCCTGGTCGATCGCCTGGTAGAGGGTTGAAATCGTCTGGGCCTCAACCCCCTGGGCGGCATCCACCACCAGCAGGGCACCCTCGCACGCCTTCAATGCCCGCGACACTTCATACGAAAAGTCGACGTGGCCCGGCGTGTCGATCAGGTTAAAAATCACCGATTCGCCCCCGGGACGCTCATAATTCATCTTGATGGCGTGGCTCTTGATGGTGATGCCACGCTCCCGCTCCAGGTCCATATCGTCGAGAATCTGCTCCTTCATCTCTCGTTCGGTAATGGAACCGGTGCGTTCCAGAAGGCGATCGGCAAGCGTCGACTTGCCGTGATCGATATGGGCGATAATGCAAAAATTGCGTATTTGTGGCATACGTCGTCAAACTGTGATGGCAAAATGCTTAAGAAAAAGAACGGATAAAATACAAATTTAGTGGACGGATTGCATACTGTTTGGCAAAAGACACATAGTAATTGAGAATCTGTCTCTCCGTCATCTTGCAAACCGATACACCCTCTGGAGGAGACAGCAGGACAGTAACTGGCAAAATACCGCGTTCAAAGTCCAGCGCGAGAGACTGATTCGAGCTCAAATCGAAGATGAGGGTCTGTCAGGCGGCATTGCCGGGAGGTGGCATGCCCAGGGGGGATACACTGATCGGGAAGGAGGCTGGGAATTTGTTCTTGAATACGGCCACCCGACAAGCGAACTGCTCGTCGGGTGTATCTCCTGCCGAAGCTGCCGGGGTCGTAACGAGGCCGGGTGGTTGTGACGGGTCGAGATCAGGATTCCCGGTCCGGGATGTCAAGTTCCGAAATATCACCCTCCACCGGGTTCAGTAACTCGATATGAAACCGAAACTCTTCCCCTTCGATGGTCATGGTTTCATAAATTTCGCGGATCAGCTCAAAAATCACATCCGGTTCGCCGCGAACACTGGTCGACAGGTAGTTTACATCCACTTCAACGTCATGCTGTGCAACCAGTTCCAGCAGAAAATCGATGCTTTCCCGCGGGTTTTGGGATTCAATCGGGATGTAGGTAAACTGGGCCGTGGTAATCATCAATTCCGTTTTTTAGCGATTCCGTTCATTTTGCTGGGTAAGGATAACCGATTGTGACAAGGAGTGCAATAGAAACCCTGGAAAAGCGCTCGTTGCCGGGAATTACGGGTTGTAAAATATGAGTTTCAGTTTCGCAGCGGCATTTTCAGGGGTGCCAAACAGATTGTTTTATCCCACTGCACAAAAAAACAAGATTGTTCGGAACAATTGGTGATACGCCGGGTACAAAGGTACAGAAGTAAGAACGTAATTTACATGCGAATTTGTAAGAATACACCGTCTCGAATACAGCTACTATCCATGGCTGCACTCCAACGACGAGACGGATGTTGACCCTGAAGCCCTGCATTTGCCAACGATGCAGGGCTTTTTCTTTGGAATGCACGCAGCTGCAGGCCGGGAGTGTTCCCTGGCAACTATCTGAAGGTTCGTAATATTCTTCTCTGCATCCTTCTCCAGTATGTTGTATATTCCTGACCCAATGATCACATGGACCATTCATATCATATCTTGTCTCCATCATGGTGGTGTTCATCACCACTGATATTGCACTACCGGTATTGATACCTGTCGACCTCTTTCCATCACCGTTACCTGCTTAACCAATTAATCATCCTGCATACTATGAATCGATCTGCAGACAGTACAACTTCATTGCGAATCGCCCTGCAAAAAGACGGGCGACTGACCGACAAAACCATCGATCTGCTGGAGGGCATCGGCTTGCGCTTTGACAACTATAAACGCAGCCTGATGGTAAGGTGCCGAAACTTTGATGTGGAACTGCTCCTGATCCGGGACGACGATATTCCCGAATATGTTCAGGACGGGGTGTGCGATCTCGGCTTTGTCGGTGCCAACGTGACTGCTGAAATGGGCGCCGACGTAACGATCCTGAAGGGGCTTGACTACGGTGTTTGCCGGCTTTCCCTGGCCGCCCGGAAAAATGGGAAAATACAGCAGTTCAGCGATTTCGACGGCAAAACCATTGCCACCAGCTACCCGAACCTGACCCGTAAATTTCTGTCGGAACACGGTGTGGAGGCCAACATCGTCACCATTTCGGGAGCTGTGGAGATCGCCCCGCGTCTGGAGGTGGCCGATGCCATATGCGACCTGGTTTCCACCGGCAATACGCTCAAGGCCAACGGGCTGGAGGAGATCGAGGTGATTTTTGAATCGGAAACCCAGCTTATCCGCACCAACAAGAAACTTTCGCCCGGCAAGAAAGAGCTTATCGATAAGCTGCTGCTACGGATCGAGGGATACCAGCAGGCTGAGCGGAGTCGCTATATCATGATGAATGCACCTAAATCAGCCGTACCCGAAATCAAGGAGATAATCCCCTCCCTGAAAAGTCCCACCGTGATGCCGCTGGCCGAGGAAGATATGGTTGCCGTTCACACGGTTATTCAGGTAGAGCAGTTCTGGGAGGTAATGGAACAGCTGAAGAAAGCCGGGGCTTCCGGAATCGTTATTCTCCCGATCGAAAGTATGATCGTATAGTGAAATTGTCGATAAATTACCGGCTGCCCGGGAATGGTCAGCAGGACCTGATACGTTGCAGAGGTGAATTATGAAACGATACCGATTTTCCCAACTGGACCGTGAGCAGATACAGGCGCTTTGCCGGCGACCCAAAATGGATTTTCTCTCGGTGTTCGAAAAAGTGGCACCGATCATCGAATCCGTACGCGATCACGGCGACGAAGCGGTACGTAACTACACCGAAAGGTTCGACCAGGTGCGTCCCGAATCTGTTGTTATCAATCCCCAGGAGATTGAGACCGATCTTGGCACCGAAACCAAGTCGGCAATTGAAACCGCCTTTCGCAATATTTACCGGTTCCACAAGGCACAGCTCGCACCGCCCATTGAAGTGGAGACCATGCCGGGCGTGCAGTGCAGCCGGGTGGCGCGCCCCATCGAGTCGGTCGGACTTTACGTACCGGGCGGTACCGCCATTCTCCCGTCGACCCTGATGATGCTGGGCATCCCCGCCATGCTGGCCGGGTGCAGGCAAGTGGTGGTGGCCA
Source organism: Balneolaceae bacterium (assembly GCA_033722415.1). Lineage (GTDB taxonomy): Bacteria > Bacteroidota > Rhodothermia > Balneolales > Balneolaceae > JAMQKA01. The sequence goes on from JAWVZC010000005.1 coordinate 26,920, forward strand.
CTCCGCCAAATCAGCGGGGAACGATCAACGACGAGATGATCTATATCGCACAGAAGCTGGGCGTAACCACCCTGTTGCTGGCCGGTGGTGCGCAGGCGGTGGCCGCCATGGCCTATGGCACCGAATCGGTTCCGAAAGTGGACAAGATCCTGGGACCGGGCAACCAGTACGTCACCGGCGCGAAGATGTACCTCCAGAACAGCGAGGCGCAGGTAGCGATCGACATGCCGGCCGGACCCTCCGAGGTACTGGTTATCGCCGATGAGACGGCAAACCCGGCATATATTGCCGCTGATCTGCTGTCGCAGGCTGAACACGGGGTGGACAGCCAGGTGGTGCTCGTAGCCACACCCGGTTTCGAAATCGATGCACTGGAAGCGGAGCTGATGGATCAGCTCGAAACTTTGCCCAGGAAGGAGTCCGCCTCACGGGCCCTGGAAAACAGTTTTGCAGTTGAGGTGGAAAACATCCGGGATGCATTCTATTTTTCGAATCAGTATGCTCCGGAACATCTGATCGTACAGTGCAGGGACGCATCCTCCAAAACCGAACATATTACCAATGCCGGTTCGGTGTTCCTGGGGGCATGGTCGCCCGAAAGCGTCGGAGATTACGCCTCGGGGACCAATCACACGCTGCCGACCTACGGCTACGCCCGGATGTACAGCGGTGTTTCTGTAGACTCGTTTCAAAAATTTATTACCATGCAGCAGTTGAGCAAAGAGGGACTGCGGGGGCTGGCCCTCGCTGTAATGCGACTTGCCGATATTGAGAAGCTGGATGCACACAAACGTGCGGTAACTATCCGTTTAAAAGATAACGCCTGACTATTATGCCAAAAACAATCGCCATTGATGAGCTGGTTCGTGATAATATCCGTACCCTGAAGCCGTACCGCAGCGCCCGTGATGATTATGAGAAGGGAACCCTGCTTGATGCCAATGAAAACAGTTACGGTTCCCCGATTAAATCTGTCGAGGGGCTGCATCGGTACCCGTCTCCCTACCAGTGGGACCTTCGCAGCAAGATCGCCGAACTCCGGGGTATCCGCACAGAGAATGTGTTCGTGGGGGTGGGCAGCGACGAAGTCATCAATCTGTTACTGCAAATATTCTGTGAACCGGGTCGGGATCATCTGCTTATCACTCCTCCGACCTATGGGATGTACCGCGTAACGGCAAACATTCACAACGTACCGGTGGACGAAGTGCTGCTGACCTCCGATTTCGATCTTGATCCGGATGCCGTGCTTGCCGGAGTGCAGGAGAACACTAAAATGATTATTCTCTGCTCGCCCAACAACCCGACGGGGAACGACATGTCGGTGGATGCGATTAAGCAAATCGTGTCCGAATTTCACGGGATTGTTGTTATTGATGAAGCCTACGTCGATTTCAGTGACCGCGAGAGCCTGGCACGCGAGGTGGTCAACTACCCGAATATGGTGGTGATGCAGACTCTCTCAAAGGCGTTCGGGCTGGCCGGCATCCGGCTCGGAATGACAATTGCGGTGGAAGATATCGTCCAGTACCTACTCAAGGTGAAAGCCCCTTATAATGTGAACGCGCTGACGGCACACTATGCCCTGAAGGCGTTTGAAAACCTGGATACCGTACAATTCAATATCGACAAGATTAAAGAGGAGCGGGAACGGCTGGCAAAAGCGCTTGTCATGCAGCCGTTTATTTCAAAGGTGTATCCCTCGGATGCCAACTTCCTGCTGTTCAAAATCGAGAATGCTCATACCGTTTATAAAAAGCTTGCCGAACGCGGAGTTATTGTTCGGTACCGCGGCGACGAGCCGAAATGTGACAACTGCCTGCGGGTTACCGTCGGCACGCCAGACGAAAATGACCTGTTTCTTTCGACCCTTAAAGAGGTTACTTCATGAAGATCTGGATTCAGCCGGAAGCTCTCACAAAAGATCGGGAAAACATGCTCTGGCCGGGAGCCCTGTTTGGTCTGAATTATCTCCAGAAACTGGAGCACCGGGTCGGATTTGGAACCGAGGAACTATCTGCCACCCAGCGACAGCTGCTTGAAAATGAGCGGATTTCCCCGCAATTCAGTACGCCGGATGATGCAGAGCTGTTTGTATTCTCGGATGACGGTCTGAAGCTCCGGGCGGAAACCGGAAACCACACCGTGGCCGCAGGCAGCGACTGGCTGGAGCTCGCGCAACGCCTCTGTTTCCCGGAACGGGAGGCGGAACTGCACCGGCAGACGGCGGAAACCGATATCCGTATTGAACTGAATCTGGACGGTACCGGTCAGGCTGACATCAACACCGGGCTCCGCTTTTTTGATCATATGCTGGAACAGATTGCCAAGCACGGGCTGATCGATCTGCAGATCCGCTGCGACGGAGATCTCGACGTAGATGAACACCACACGATTGAGGATGTCGCTATTGCGCTCGGGGACACCATTACCAGGGCAGTGGGGGATAAGCTGGGAATTGAGCGGTACCATTTTGTGTTGCCGATGGATGAAAGCCGTGCCGAGGTGGCACTTGACCTGTCCGGGCGGCCGTATCTTGTGTTCGACGCTGAGTTTAACCGTGAGATGGTCGGCGACTTTCCCTTGGAGATGGCCGAACACTTTTTTTACTCCCTTGCGATGCACCTTAAAGCAACGCTGCATGTCAAGGTGACCGGCAGGAACGATCACCACAAAATTGAGGCCTGCTTCAAGGGGCTGGCCCGCTGCCTGCGAGGGGCCGTGAGCCGGAACGAACGCCAGAGAAACATACTACCCAGCACCAAAAACAAGCTTTGATTATGATCGCCATCATCAATTATAAAGCTGGAAACCTTGCCTCGGTAAGTAATGCCCTTGATCGGCTTGGGGCGAACTACAAGATTACCAACAACACCGGCGAGCTGGATGCAGCGCAAGCGGTTATCTTTCCGGGGGTGGGACACGCCTACTCCGCCATGGCCTCCCTGCGAGAAAATGACCTGGATACCTGGCTCAAGGAAACCAGTAAACCGGTGCTGGGCATCTGCCTCGGCATGCAGCTGCTGTATGAGTCCACCGAGGAGGGTGACACCCGGGGACTCGGCATTATTCCCGGGCGCCTGAAGAAATTCGATGAATCGCTCGACAAGGTTCCCCATATGGGCTGGAACACATTTACGAAAGTGGAATCCAGTCCGCTGCTTACGGGGATCGGTACCGATCATTACTTCTATTACGTGCACAGCTTCTATGCACCGGTCAACGAGTATACCATTGCCGAATGCAGCTATACAACCCCGTTTGCCGCAGTGGCCGGTCGCGATAACTACCTCGGGGTGCAGTTTCACCCGGAAAAATCAGGGGATGTGGGATCGATGCTGCTGCAAAACTTTCTCACCCAC
>JAWVZC010000006.1:0-28965 GCA_033722415.1 Balneolaceae bacterium
AAGGACGAACCGGGCCGCAATAGAGGTGAAAAACAGCGTGAGAAATTTCTTCTGGTCCTCCAGATCTAATTTCCGGACCACAAAAAAATTGCTGGTGACAAAGAGGAAACTGAGCAGGTAACCGGCCAGCAATCCCGCGCTCGCCTGTACGGGAATAACCAGCAGGAGTAAGCCCGCCAGGAGAACCCCGGCGGCACCGATGGCGAGCAGCCGGTGAAAATACGTTTTAATGGCAGCTTCCAGCAAGGTAATGACTCTGCTTCTACTGTTTGTTTAATCGATCAGCCAGCCGGAAGATAACAATCATTACGTTTACAATGCCAACCAGGCATCCCGTGAGTATCAGCCAGGGTGACGTACCGAAGTAGTCATCCAGCCAATACCCGAGGAGGATAGGCAGCAAAATCGCCGCGGCAATTTCTGCACCGAGAGAGAGATATTGCGTGTATTTCGAAAGGGAATTGGAGTCGCTCACCCTTGTTTATCAGCGTGCCTCTACCGCTTTCAATTTCGATTTGGGATAATCTTTCTCGTCAAAGTCAATCGAGATGGAGGATGACTGTTCACCCATTTTGCAGGCCCCGTTGATCTGGGCACCCTCTTCCACCAGCAGGCTTTTGGCATAGATGTCACCGTCGATAACGGCGGATTTGCGAAGAATCAGCTTGTTGGTAATACGAATTTCTCCGTTGAGTGTGCCGGCAATGTCGGCATCCACGGCCTTGATATCTCCGTCCACATGCCCGGTTGAGGAGATGATAAGCTTGCCTTTCGCCTGTGCCTCCCCTTCCAGAGAGCCGGCAATACGGATATCGTTCTTGGTTTTCAACGTACCTTTAAGCAGTGTGCCTTCGCTGATCATATTTACGGAAGGCATATTTTTGTTTTTACCAGTGGAGTTTGTACTCATGCCGTTTGCCTTTGATTTTTTTTGTCCGTTACTGTTAAACATAGATATTTAACCAGTTTTATTCATTTAATTTATTTTATGCTTTGACAAGGTACATCAATGGATTTTGCGGGACGCCGTTTCGCCAGATTTCGATGTGCAAATGAGGTCCGGTACTGAGCGTTCCGGCGTCACCGACTGTTCCGATAATATCACCTTTCAGGACAATATCGCCAATCTCTTTCGACATGCTAGAAACATGCTTGAAGATGCTGACAATGCCGTTTTCATGCTGCACATGCACAACGTAGCCGTAGCTCATGGTCCAGTAATAGTTGATGACCGTACCATCGGCCATCGCCTGGAATGGGGTGTTGTTTTGCGTGGCGATGTCGATGCCCAGGTGTCCTGTTTCCTGGTTAAAGGTACGAGTTAGCGTACCGCTTACCGGGAAGGGAGCCGGGAATCCCGGGCTCTTTTTCAGGATACCGGAAAAGATGATCTCATTTCTGGAAAACGTTTCGCTGCTGAACAGCGGTGACGTTAACTCGGTTGAGCTCCACTCCTCCGCCTCACGGGCGTCACCGGCAGGCTGTCTGATTCCAGACACCGCGAAGGTGGTATCGTCCCCCTCCGCCAATACCTGCTGTATCTCCCGGAGTTGCCGGTCGCGTGCGCGCAGAGAATCCTGTAACGATGATATTCTTTTTGATATTTCGATGACTGAACTTCGTAGTTGTTCATCTTGCTTGTCATCCACAAGAGAGCCGAGAGGGGTAAACATTACAAAAAAAATTATAACAACCGCCACAAGCCCCAGAGACAGGTAAAAAAGATTGAAGAGGTCGGCCGGACGAAATTCGTAGCTGTTGGAGCTTTCCGGTTCCTCGTCATCCAGCAGGATCACCTTGAGCGGTTTATCCCGTTTCCTGAACAGACGTTTAATAAATTCAATCATTGCTGTAACTGTTTACCGGAACTGGTTGCCCCATTGTACTGGAACACTCTTCAGACGTTGCAATTGCCTGCATCCTTTTTCCTTTGTTTCGGGGTCGCAGAACAACACTGTACCGCCCTACCCCGCAACGAGCGGAACCTCCCGGTCAGCACTGCTTTATAGAACATCGGCTTAGAAAAGTTCCGGACTTGTTCATACATACTATGCCTCCGGTGTAGGTCCCCGGTAATTGAACGGTACCTCTATGTTGTCATCCGAGGAGATATCACCGTGTTCCTTCTCGAATCGGCTTATGTTTTCGGCCAGGGCCTTCGACAAGCGTTTGGCGTGGTCGGGCGTCAGCACCATGCGCTTGACCACCTTCGCCTTCGGCACCCCCGGCATCACGGAGATAAAATCAAGGATAAACTCCGAATTGGAATGGGTTATCATGACAAGGTTCGAATAGGTGCCCTCAGCTTCCTCCTCCGGAAGTTCAATCTGCATCTGGTCGCTGTTGAAATCCTTCGTCTGTTGGGACATGAAATTATATTGCTGTTTAATTCCGATTTATCGTTGGATTACTCCTATTCCTGCTCCACTTCCTCCTGTTCCAGGAATCCCTGTTTCCGCATCCATTCGTCATTATAGATTTTGGAAATATACTGGGTGCCGCTGTCGGGAAGGATTATGACCATCAGGTCGTCACTTCCGAACGGGTTCTCGCGGATATATTCAAGTGCTCCGAAAACGGCCGCACCGCACGATCCCCCGATAAACAGCCCCTCTTCCCGGGCCAGCCTCCGGGTAAAGGTCAGGGCATTTTCATCGTTCACCTGTACAACCTCGTCAATCAGGTCGAAATTCATGTTTTTCGGGATGATATCCTCCCCGATCCCCTCCGTCAGGTAGGGATGGATCACGCTTTTGTCAAATTCACCGGTTTCGAAATAGTGCTTGTATACCGATCCGACACTGTCGATGCCGACCACCTTGATATCCGGGTTTTGCTCCTTGAGGTACTTGGCGGCACCGGAAATGGTTCCGCCGGTACCCATGCCGGCCACATAATGTGTCACTTTGCCTTCGGTCTGTTCCCATATTTCCGGGCCGGTGGTTTCATAATGAGCCTGGGTGTTGCTCATGTTGTCATACTGGTTGGGATAGAAGGAGTTTGGGATCTCCTCGTTGAGCCGCTTGGCCACCGAGTAATAACTTTCGGGATCATCCGGCTCTACATCAGTCGGACATAGCCTGACCTCGGCTCCGAGCGCCCGCAGCTTGTCGATCTTTTCTTTGCTCTGTTTGTCCTGGGTGGTAAAAATACAGCGATACCCTTTTACGGCGGCGGCCAGCGCCAGCCCCATGCCGGTATTCCCGGAAGTACCCTCGATAATTGTTCCGCCGGGTTTAAGCAAGCCTTTTTCCTCGGCATCTTCCACCATCTTCACCGCAATGCGATCCTTAATACTCAATCCGGGATTCAAATATTCAACCTTGGTGAGTACCGTTCCCGGTACATCGTTCGCCAATTTGTTCAACTTGACCAGCGGAGTGTTCCCGATGGTCTCCAGAATGGAATTATAATACATATAGTTATCGTCACGTGTTACATATGTTCATATTGACAGAATCGAAATATAGGAAAATTGGCTATGCAACCCGAATTACATATTGCGGTTTCCCTGACATCCCATTTTCCGGAACGGAGAAAATGTTTTACTTTTGGGGATGTGACTTCTTCGCAAACCAACAGAGCAACCATCTATGTTTATCGAGCAAAGCAAACCGAAAGATTATGACTGCGGCTACAATCTTGACCTGATGATCGCTGCACTCCCGCGCATCGAGGATGATGATGAACGCCTTGAGTACGCCAAACGTGCAGTGGGACTGATCAAGCAGAGTCACCCGAGCTGGGTGGATGATGACGGCAACAGCAAAGCAGCCTGGGACCATTTCTTCCACCTCGCCGAGTATGACCCGGAAGAGTACGGGATCTTTAATCCCTACGATTCGGGGGATTACGACGATGCCGAATGAGGGGCTCATTCAACGGGTGACAAATTCCCCAAACCGATATTGAGGCGGTTCTGGCATACACGGGTGCCTACCACCTTACGCAGGACTGGGCTGAACACACACCACTTCCGAATCGATGTATCGGGGGAAGCAGGAGCACTGAATGCTGAGCGTGTGGAAAGGCGACTCGTTCTCACGCAGCCGAAGTTCCACTTCAGGCTGTTACAATGACAGGAACAGGGGCAGACCTGGGTTAACCGTTTACCGGTTGTGGAACTGTCATCCGGCCGGTGGCGACGGGAACGGGAGCAACAATCAATTTACAGCCCGGAGTTCGGAATTCTTTTTCGATTTCGACTGCTGATACTCCTCGGCCAGCAATCCGAATATCAGCTTGTCGCAATACCGTTCATTTTTTAGCACGTGCTCGCGCAGTTCGCCCTCCTTGCGGAATCCCAGCTTCTGTACCTCTTCTATCCAGGTGGTGTTAAAATCAAAGGCGGTGGTACATACCTTGTGCATCTCCAGCTCATTGAAACAGTACGCGAGAGTTTGTCGCAGGGCCTCGATTTCATATTTCTCACCCGCGTATTTCCGGTCCCCGATTGTGCATTTAACGTAACAGCGCCTGTTATGCTTGTCAATCGCATGGATATCGACAATGCCGATCAGCTTATCGTTTTCGGAAAGATGAATCTCGAACAGGTCCGCGGTCTCATTCCGATCATCAAGCACAGATTTAATTCGCTTTAAAAAAGATTCAAAACTTTCAATTTTATGCGGGTACTCCGAATCATAATAGTTAAGCTCTTCGTCATTGTTCCACTTGTAGTGAAGGGCCACGTTTTGCTGGTCGAAGGGCTTTATTGTTACCATAACTGAACCTGATATTACTCCTGCTTTGATAAAAATATTAGCGATGCTCGGTATGATTTCCCCTAATTGTCCTAAACTTAGCCGTTTTTTGCAACCTGTTTTTTACCGGGCGGCCACTAAAATTGGTGAATCTTCAATTTTCAATTTATATTGAAAGTAGTGAATCAAACCTGAAATCAATATGTTTGCATGGAGAAACCCGCTTCAGTTTCAGATACAGACGGACGTCGGCGGCTGACCTCATTCCTGGAGGAAACCGACCTTCGCAAATTTATTGAATCCCAATTGGAATCCAACTCGCGCATAAAGGCGCTCTCATTTACTTTTCCCGTTCCCGCGTTCGACCCGCTTGCTTGCCTGGAGATGCTGCCGGGTACCAACCAAAGCTCCACCTTTTACTGGGAAAAACCGGACCAGGAACTGGCACTGGCAGCAGGAGGCGAAGCGGGTACCCTGCAAAGCAGTGGTGCCGACCGGTTTAACGATATTGCACAACAAATAGAACAGTTGAAGCAGCAAACCGGCTCCTACACCGCCGTACGACACTCACTGGCTGGAATTCATCTGGTAGGCGGCTTCTCGTTTTTCGATACGATTGAGAGCGAGGCCTGGAGCTCGTTCGGGGCCGGCACGCTTACCCTGCCCGAATGGCTTCTCGTGCGTGACGGCAAACTCTGCCTGCTTACCACCACCATACCGCTGCAACCGAACGACACGCCGGAAACCATCGCCGGGCATCTTCGCGACAGCGTGCAGAAATTTGACCGGTTGTTTGAACTCCAGATTCAGCCGGATGGCTTCAACAACAACTCCTTCAGTCAGCTGGACCAGGATGAATTCGCCAACACACCGGAAGAACAGTGGACCGGCATTGTGGAACGGGCAAGAGAGCTGATTGACCGGCAGCGTTTTGAAAAAATCGTCCTGGCCCGCGAGGTAAAACGGCGGCTGCGCGAACCGGTTGTTCCGACCCAGGTAATGAATATCCTGAGAAGCCAGTACCCATCATGCTATAATTTTATGATTCAAACCAGCAGCGGTTCGGTATTTCTCGGGTCTTCACCGGAGCGACTGGTCTCCTTTCACAAAAACTACCTGCTTACCGACAGTCTTGCGGGCAGCATTTCCCGCGGAAAGACCGCTACCGAGGATCTCCATCTCGAGCGCAACCTGATGAACAGCCGCAAGAACCGCCGGGAGCACCAGTTTGTAACCAACGCCATTGAAAATCACCTGCAACCATTTATCAGCAGAATCGAGCGGTCGGACGATCCCGATATCAAAAAACTGAAAAACGTACAGCACCTGCACACGCCCGTTCGAGCCTGGCTGAAGGAAGAAAGCAGCCGCTTTTTCATCCTTAGCAAGCTTCATCCCACCCCTGCCGTGGGAGGCTACCCGCGGGAAAAAGCGGTCCCCTACATTCGGGAACTGGAGCAATTCGACCGCGGCTGGTATGCCGGACCGGTGGGCTGGTTCAACCTGGAGGGGGGCGGAGAATTTAGTGTGGCCATCCGCAGCTGCCTGATCGACGGAAACTGTGCTCGCCTGTATGCCGGCTGCGGCATCGTAAACGACTCCGATCCGCATACTGAATGGGAGGAAACCAATCTTAAACTCATGCCAATACTATCGGCCCTGGAAAGTAATGAAGGAAGCAGCTCAGAATAAGCCATTTTACTGGGCTACCATTTTTCTCAGAGAACTGTACCGGCATGGTGTGGAACACCTGGTCATATCTCCGGGATCACGATCCACTCCCCTTACCGTTGCCGCAGCGGCTCACCCGGGATTTTATCGACAGGTATTGCTGGATGAACGGTCGGCGGCCTATGTGGCCCTTGGCATGGCCAAGCATTCCGGAAAGCCAGCGGGATTGATCTGTACCTCCGGAACCGCTGCCGCCAACTACTACCCTGCTGTGGTTGAAGCCCGCCATTCCGGGGTGCCGATCATTGTGATCACAGCCGACCGCCCGCCGAACCTGCGCAATGTCGGGGCCTCCCAGGCGATCGATCAGCTCAAGATCTTTGGAGATTATGCGGTCTACTTCCATGAGGTTGGTGAACCTATTCTGGAGCGTGCTGACCTTCGACGACTGAAAACCGCCGCCGCTCAGGCCGTCTCGGCAAGTATCACCGGCGGGGGGGCAGCCCATCTCAATTTTCCGTTCCGAAAGCCGCTGGAACCAGACCCTGAATTTGTCGATCAAATTAGGCGGGAGAATGCTCAGATGGTGAATGAAGACCAGCCCCCCGACCTGTTCGTTCATAGCAAGCGGCAACAGGCGGATCCCCTTCCGCAGGAGATCCGCAACCTGGTGGCGACCTCCCGCCGTCCCGTCGTAATCGAGGGTCCGTACGGATGTGCCGGAGACCAGGACGGTGCTGGAAACCTCTCCTCGGCTATTGGCGCACCCCTGCTGGCGGAATTTCCATCCGGCCCGATCACAAATAGCATTGCGGGATTTGACGGGTTCCTGAAAAACAGATCGTTCCGGGAAACCCTGAAACCCGACCTCATTTTGCGGTTCGGGCAGCAACCGGTGAGCAAAGCGCTGAACCGGTACCTGGAAGAGCACGCCGATCAACCCCAGGTTCACTTCGCCCGGCAGCACGAGTGGCAGGATGCCACGCACTCCCTTTCATACCGGGTTGAAACAGCCCCGGAGATCAGGGAAGATATAACCTGCGCGACGGAATCCGACTGGCTGGATCAGTGGAAACAAATTGAGCACGATTATCAGGGCGGAATGAAGGAGGTGCTTTCGGAGACATCACGCCTCGGGGATGGGCATGTTTTTAATACGGTCGGCAGGCGGATTCCGCTGGGTTGGAACCTATTCCTGTCCAACTCATTTCCGCTGAGAGACTGGATGCTGTTTGGAGGGAAGGAACCCCGGCCCACATTTGTAAACCGGGGAGCCAGTGGTATCGACGGCATCATTTCAACCGCTGTCGGGGCTACGATTGCAGCAGATACGCCGGGCCTGCTCTTTATCGGAGACCTTGCCACACTGCACGACAGCAATGCCCTGCTGGGTACCGGGCACCTCACCCGGCCGCTGGTAATCATCATCCTTAACAACCGGGGGGGTACCATATTCCGGATGCTGCCGATATTCCGGCACAAAGAGATTTATGAGGAGTACTTCGAAACCCCGCAACAAGTTCGGTTCGAATCGCTGGCAAGGGCTCATTCACTGACTTACCGGCTGATAACGGAAGTCGACCAACTTGCACAGTTTGATCCCGGCCGATATACCGAACCCGGGATCCATGTTGTGGAATGTCAAACAGATCCCGATACCTCGATGGGGATGCGTCACAAACTCTGGAACTTCCCGAATATTGAGGCATGAGAATAACATCACACGGCATATCTTACCACGTGAGGCGGCACCGGCATGATCCATCACTGCCCAGCCTCCTGCTGCTGCACGGGTTTATGGGCAGTGGCCGTGCGTTCAGCCATCTCGTGGATTCCCTGACACCGTTCTCAAACCCGATCACCATCGACCTGCTGGGGCACGGCAAAACGGAGGGTACCACCGACCCCGGACGTTATGCAGTCGATCAGCAGATCCGGGATCTTGATCATATCATCCGGGAGATGAATACCGGGAGCCTGTTTTTGCATGGTTACAGCATGGGTGGGCGGCTGGCGCTGCGGTATGCACTAAGTCATCCCGATGCCATAGACGGGCTGGTTCTCGAGAGTACAACCATTGGTATCGCCGATTGTGCGAAACGGGAAGCACGAATCAGGGAAGATGAGGAGCGGGCCAGTGCGATACTGAACAATTACAAAAGCTTTCTCTCCTCATGGCATAAACAGCCGCTGTTCAGCAGTAACGGTAACATGGACAGCGCACTGGAGCAACATTACCGGCAACTGCAGCAGTCACAAAACCCCGAATATATGGCAGCAAGTCTTCGGGGTTTCGGCACCGGTCAGATGCCTCCCGTCGGCGAGGAGCTCTCCAGGCTTGTCATTCCGACGCTCCTTATGGCGGGTGAACACGACAAGAAATACCGGACCATCATGAACCGGATGGATCAGCAGCTGCCGGAAAGCCGTTCACATATCATTCGGGATGCCGGTCACCGTATTCACCTGGAGCATCCGCGGGCATTCCTGGATCACCTGAAGGCGTTTGTACTTTGTTCCTCTCGAAATATTTGCCTATAAAAGATTAGATACACAAACAGGAATTAAAATGACCATACCATGAGCATAAACTGGCAAACAGTAAAAGCGTATGAAGATATCACGTTCAAACAGTCCGGTGGAGTCGCTCGAATCGCCATAAACAGGCCGGAAATCCGCAATGCCTTCCGGCCCAAAACCCTTTTCGAACTGCAGGAGGCGTTCCTCGATGTACGCGAAGACCCGGATATCGGGGTCGTACTGTTAACCGGAGAAGGGCCCTCCCCCAAAGACGGAAAATGGGCGTTCTGTTCCGGCGGAGATCAGAACGTGAGAGACAAGGCCGGATACAAAGACGAACAGGGAACACCGCGCCTGAACGTGCTGGACCTGCAGCGGCTGATCCGGTTTATGGGCAAGGTGGTTATTGCCGTGGTACCGGGGTGGGCCGTCGGCGGCGGACACAGCCTGCACGTGGTCTGCGACCTCACCATTGCCAGTAAAGAACATGCGATCTTCAAACAGACGGATGCCGACGTTGCCAGCTTCGACGGCGGATTCGGCTCGGCCCTGCTGGCCCGCCAGGTGGGACAGAAAAAAGCCCGGGAAATATTCTTCCTGGGACGCAACTACTCCGCCCGGGAAGCCGCCGATATGGGAATGGTCAACGCCGTAGTACCGCACGATGAGCTCGAGGAAACGGCTTTCCGGTGGGCGCAGGAGATCCTGGAGAAAAGCCCGACAGCTATTCGCATGATCAAGTACGCTTTCAACCTTGTGGATGACGGTATGGTCGGTCAGCAGGTATTTTCCGGGGAAGCTACCAGGTTGGCATACATGACGGATGAAGCCCGGGAAGGACGAGATGCGTTCCTGGAGAAACGCAAACCAGACTGGAACGATATTCCGTGGATCGGGTAACCCGCGCACGGTTTCAGCGTTGTGAGATTACCGGAAATCCCGTATCGTTTTCCAGGCGACCATGGCGACCGTTACCGCCAGCCGATTGGCCTGCATTTACTGTTTCCCGGATCTATTGACTATGCTGCATCATGTAATCGACGGTGAGCCTGGCCAGTGTTTTTACTCCCAGCTTCATACCAGATTCCTCGATGTAGAATTCAGGGGTGTGATGAGGCGCGGCATCCGCGGGATCCATCCCTTTGGGCATGCCGCCCACGAAATAGTAGAAGCCCGGCACTTCTTTTTGAAAAAAGGAGAAATCTTCTGCTCCTGTAATCGCATCGGTAAGTATTACGTTTTCCCGGCCGGCCAGGTCACGAAGCGTCGGCACCATCTGTTCGGTTAACTGCGGATCGTTATAGGTTACCGGGTACCCGATCTGGATATCGACCTCAGCCTCTGCCCCCATGCTCTCGGCCGTTGTGGTGGCCACGTGCCGAATTTCATTGTGGATTAGCTGCTGCATTCCGGTGTGCAATGTGCGTATCGTACCGATCATCTCCACCTCCTCGGGGATGATGTTGTTCCTTACACCGCCATTAATCTTTCCGACCGAAATCACAGCAGCCGCCTTGGTCAGTTCGGTCTTTCGGCTGATGATCGTCTGCAGGCCTTCGATAATTTTTGCGGATGTCACAATAGGGTCTACACCAGTCCACGGGGTGGAACCGTGTGTCTGCTTACCCTTCACGGTGATAACGAAACGATCCGAAGCCGCCATAGTCCCTTCCGGGCGGTACCGAATGGTGCCCACTTCCGTTTTTGAATTGATATGCTGCCCGAAAATGACATCCACATCCGGATCGTCCAGTACGCCCTGCTCCACCATCAGCTCCGCTCCGCCCTCTTCGCCGGGTGGTGCTCCCTCTTCAGCCGGTTGGAATATAAATTTGACGGTCCCTGGCAGATCTTCCCGCTTTTCAGACAAAATAGTGGCCGCTCCCATTAACATCGCGATATGCGTATCATGTCCACAGGCGTGCATTACGCCCGTTTCCTCCCCCAGGTAGGTGGAGGTTACCGTCGACCGGAATGGCACATCTGTACGCTCTGTCACCGGAAGGGCATCGATATCGGCACGGAGTCCGACTACGGGTCCCGGTTCGCCTCCCTCCAAAACGCCGACGATTCCGGTGTGAGCGATGCCGGTTTCAACCTGCATATCCAGTTTTTCAAGATATGCGGCTATCTTTTCGGCGGTTTTATACTCCCGGTTCGAAAGCTCCGGGTTTTCATGGAAATGGCGACGCCATTCTACCACCTGGTCAAAAATTTCTTCAGCCCTTTGATCGATAAACGCTTTCAGCCCGGCGTCACTCTCCTGGCCTGCAACCCGGAGTGGAAGCAACACTGTGATCAGTATGTACAAAAACATGGCGGTAAAAACTTGTTGCATCTTGGAACACATATGCCTCCTGATATCAGGTAATAAATTTAGTGCTTTTGAAATGAAATATGCCGATTACCATCGGCCGGGGTACGCCCCGAAATGAATACTACCAACTATGTATTAAAACTGATCCAAAAAAGAAACCCCGCATCAATAGACACGGGGTTCTGATTTCGATAGAGCTGTTTACCGAATGCCGGTTAGCTGGTAACGGCCTTGGTGGTTTTAATAATTCGTGCAGCCACCTTGTAGGGATCGGCATTGGATGCTGGACGACGGTCTTCAAGACGCCCTTTCCAGCCGTCTTCCACGGTAGCCACCGGAATACGGATGGAGGCACCGCGGTCAGAAACGCCGTAGCTAAACTTGTCGATCGACTGCGTTTCGTGTTTACCGGTCAGGCGTTTGTCGTTGTCAGCACCATAGACGGCAATATGTTCGTCTATGTGCTTGCCAAATTCTTCACAAACTTTGGTCATCAGTTCCTTGCCGCCCTCATCGCGCATTACGCCGTTCGAGAAGTTTGCGTGCATGCCGGAACCGTTCCAGTCCGTGTCGCCCAGTGGTTTCGGGTGCCAGTCAATAACCACACCGTACTTTTCAGCTGTGCGTTCAATCAGGTATCGGCCTACCCAGATCTCGTCACCGGCTTTGGCAGCACCTTTACCGAATATCTGGAATTCCCATTGGCCGGCCGCCACCTCGCCGTTGGTTCCCTCAACATTGAGCCCTGCTTCCAGGCAGAGATCGAGATGCTCGTCCTTCAGTTCCCGGCCGAAAGCGGCATCAGCACCGACACCACAGTAGTAAGGTCCCTGGGGAGCGGGATATCCGCCTTGCGGGAAACCAAGTGGCAGACCGGTTTCCGGGTCGACCATAAAATATTCCTGCTCAAAACCGAACCAGAAATCCTCGTCATCATCATCGATATGAGCCCGTCCATTTGTTTCATGCGGGGTTCCGTCCGCATTCAGCACCTCGGTCATTACCAGGTAACCATGTTTTACGGCGGGGTCCGGGAAAATGGCAACCGGTTTCAGGAGACAGTCGGAAGATTCTCCGGTAGCCTGCTCGGTAGAGCTCCCGTCGAATGACCACATCGGAACATCATCCAGGTCTCCACTGAAGTCGTGAACAATCCGGGTTTTACTGCGTAACGTCTGGGTTGGTTTGTAACCGTCGAGCCAGATATATTCGAGTTTGGAATAAGCCATGTGAGTTTCAGTAATTATGTTGTTGTTTTGGATGTTATGTTTAGGGATTAAAACTCAACGTCGTGAGTGACTTACGTTGTTGGAAAAAATCATTTTTGATTCAGGCATACGTTGCAGTACCTGATTTTTCGCTGCATCAGGATCTGCTCACAATCGCCGGTGTTTCACTTCCTCTTCTCTGCTGAACACTCAAATTTCGTTCCCAATAAAAAACTTTTTAACCACATTATCAACAAATATTTAGCCTTTTTTTGTTATTTGCATAACTCATTAATGCCATGCAAACTATAAAACCTAATTTTTTAATACGCCTTCCCGGTTCAACCGGTGTGAGGTCTCAGGCGGGCATCCCGTTTTAAAGCAGCGTTCAAAGTATTAACTTCCGTCGTGCAAAAACGGCAATTAACGCTCATTACGTGGAGAATAATCAGGTTGTAATCTGGATCAAAGCGGCGAGACCCCAGACCCTTGCCGCGGCATTTGTCCCTGTTTTTATCGGTGCCAGTCTCGCTTTCAAAGACGGAACATTCGATCTGCTCCCTTCCCTTGTTGCACTGTTTTGTGCATTTCTTATTCAGATCGGGACTAATTTTGCAAACGATTATTTCGACCATCAAAAAGGGGCGGATACCACCGATCGCATCGGGTTTGAGCGTGCCACCGCCACCGGACAGGTATCAGCCCGTCAAATGCTTGTGGCCACTGTTATAACCATGGGGCTGGCCCTGCTGCTTGGGCTCTACCTTGTTTGGCATGCCGGATGGGTTATCTTGGTAATCGGGTTGCTTTCCCTGACATGCGGCATACTGTACACCGGGGGACCCTTTCCGCTGGCCTACAACGGGCTGGGCGATATTTTTGTATTTATCTTTTTCGGGATTGTCGCCGTAATGGGAACCTATTACGTAAACGCGCTTGAATGGTCGTCAGACTCATTCTGGGCTTCGCTTCCCGTCGGTGCCCTCTCAACCAATATTCTGGTGGTAAACAACCTCAGGGATGTGGAACAGGATGGTCCTGCCGGTAAAAACACGCTGGGGGTTCTGCTGGGTGAACAGGCCCTGCGCTATGAGTACGTGCTCATGCTGGCTGTTTCTTACGGTGTGCTGTTTCGTTTCCTGTTCTCGGTGAAGTACGGACCGATCATACTGCTTCCCCTGCTGACTATACCCGCAGCCTACCTGGTCACGAAACAGGTGTGGAAGGAGACGGATAAACCGAATCTGAATACCACCCTCGAGCGAACGGCCCAGTTTATGGTCTTGTTTGGGATGTTGTTCGGTATCGGTATCATATTGGGATAGGAGTCTACCATGGATCTCCGATTTTACAGGTACAAATTCCCTTTTACGAAGCGGTTTATCTCATCAGGAAGTAGCTTTTTGACCCGCGAGGGAATCATCATGAAGCTCGTGCACAACGGAACAGAGGCATTCGGAGAAGCCGCCCCGCTGCCCGGGTTTTCCAGGGAATCACTTGGTGATATACAGGATTTCCTGGCAGATCATGCCGGCATTATCGATGAGTGGGTATCAGGTCACCTGGCAATCGACCGGTATTCCGATCATTTCCCAACGCCGTTGCCCGCCTCCCTTGCATTTGCACTGGATACCGCGCTGGCAGACTTCCGGGCCAAATCCCGTAACCTCCCGATGCACCGGTTCCTGTTCAGCAATCCTCGTCGCCGGCTTGCCGTGAATGCCACCATATCCCTCGGAAAACGGAAAGATAATCTGAAAATCATCGGGAAACACTGGAATGAGGGATACCGGACATTCAAGCTGAAGGCGGGCGGCAATTTCGAGGAGGAATACCGGCTCATCAACCAGGTCCGGCAACAATGGCCTGGCGCTAAGATCAGAATTGACGCCAACCAGGCGTGGACTTTTGAGGAAGCCATCGAGAACCTTTCCAGGCTGAATGCCGGCACGGTCGAGTATTGCGAGGAACCGCTGAAAAATCCCGCACCTGAACAGTTTCAAAAGCTGTTTAACCGCTGCCGGATACCGATCGCCATCGATGAGAGTCTTCATCAAAGTGAGAACCCGGCAGATTTGATTCGACAATCAACCGCGGACATTCTTATACTTAAACCAATGATTATCGGCGGGTTACCAAAATTATTTGAAACATTTCGCCTTGCCAGACATCATGAGTATAGAATCGTTTTTACAACATCGCTGGAGAGTGGAATCGGCCGCATGATGACAGCGGTGCTGGCATCCGGTCTCGGAACCCCCGACCTGGACCAGGGGCTTGCAACGGGCAATCTGATGGCAACCGATATCGGGGATGACCGGGATCTGCTGAGCCAAGGGCATTTTATCCTGCCACAAAGCAGTGGCATCGGCCGGCCGGTCGTTCTGCAACATCCGGCGATCGAACCCCTGAATCTGAACAGGCCTGCGTGAGTACCAATTCTTTCAGCATACCGGAATTCGCGGAACCCGATCCGGATGCCCTCTTCCTGGCATCCCGGCAGGGGCTGCGAACCTACGGTGACCTGCACCGGTTTTCACAGTATTTCCTGGAACAACTCCAAACGGTTACCGGTGACCTGGATACCCCCGTCGGTTTTATTGCCGAATCATGTGACGAGCTGGTTATGGCTATTGCCTCATGCTGGCTGTGTGGCATCCCTTTCGTCTGCTTTGACCCCTCGGCAACCGATGATGAACTGCGGAAACAGCTCTCAAAACTTGAATTGTCAGTCGTGGTTACGGGAAAGAGTTTCACAATGACAATTACCTCGGAACCGACCTTATCCCTGCAAAGCCTGGATCTTGAGCGGGCGATCACGCATGCGAACCACGATCCTGGTCCCCAAACCGGTACCATAGATCCGAACCGGGTATTCGGGTATTTCTTCACTTCCGGAACAACCGGTATCCCGAAAATTGTGCCCCTGAAGCGTCGCCAGATGCTGTTTGCAGCCAAAGCCTCGGCCGAAAATTTTCGGCCTCAGGTCAATCATTTCTGGCTGCTGTGCCTGCCGATGAATCATATCGGGGGTATTTCGATCATACTGCGTTCTCTGCTGTACGGTTCCGGGATCTACCGGATGGGGTCGTTTCGCAAAGAGATGGTTACCTCATTTTTGTCGGAAAACAAACTGTTCCAAGCGGCTTCTTTCGTACCCACCATGCTGAAGCGACTGCTTGAGATACCCGCTTTCCGGACGCACAACAACTTCCGGGCAATCCTGCTGGGTGGCGGCCCCATACTGAAAACACTCGTGGAAAAGGCGGTAAACAAAGGCATTCCGGTGGTTGCCAGTTACGGCATGACCGAAACCTGTGCACAGATAGCCGCCAATCCCTACCTGAAACCGAGCGGCACCTATATTCCCAAAAAAAGTGTCGGGCGTATCTTTCCCCCCAATGAGATACAAATCCGTGATGACGGTGGTACCCCGCTGGGCCGCAACAATTCCGGTGTTATCTGGCTGAAAGGGCCACAGGTGTTTGATGGTTACCGTGATCCCTCGCTAAACAACCGGGTGTTTGATGAAAACGGGTGGTTCCGGACCGGGGATTTCGGCCATATCAATGCCAACGGGCACCTGTTTATTGAAACGCGTCGTTCCGATCTTATTGTTACCGGCGGAGAAAATGTATCTCCCGAGGAAGTTGAAAACGAACTTGTGAAATACAGCGAAATCCGGGAAGCAGCAGTCCTTGGCCTTCCGGACGAAGAGTGGGGCCAACGCGTGGTGGCTGTTGTGGTGGGGATTGACGATCACAAACTCGATGAGCAGCTGGTCCGGAAGAAACTGGAAAAACGGCTCTCGCCCTACAAAATTCCGAAGCAGTTGCTGCAGGTGGATTCCCTTCCGACAAACCGAACCGGAAAAGTGGTTCGCCGGGAACTTGTAAAACTTTTCGAACAAAAGGACCGTACCCAATAATTATTTGCAACTCCCGCCAATACTTCATAGATATCGGGGCAGTATTATAAACGGGAACCGGTGAGACATTGCGAGGATGATTGGCAATCTTCTGTTCAACAGGATATGGAGCATAATACCATCCATTTTGTTCGGCATTGGGCTGACGCGCACTGCCGCCCCATCAGCCGTTCACAATCGTTCTGCCGGTCCCGGGCATACCGATCGGTTTTACAAGGGAAGAAGGCAGGTTCAGTAGATGGAAACGACACTTGAATACCAGGATTTTCTGCTGAGCTGCGACTGGGGAACCAGCTCATTTCGCCTGTCGGTCATCGATTGCTCCACCTCCCAGCTTTCCCGGAAAATTACGACCGGGGGAGGGGTCAAAACCCTGTTTACCGAATGGTCCGGCAGCGATACCCCGGTGAGCCGGCAGGCTTTTTTCCTGGATTACCTGCTGAATCGCATCCACGAACTTGAGGAGTTGCTGGACTTTGACGCAACAGGGATTCCAGTTGTTATCTCGGGGATGGCTTCCTCAAGTATCGGTATAACAGAACTGCCATACGCGGACATCCCCTTTTCCCTGGATGAGCCGATACTGCCCACCAAACTGATACTGGCTACCGAGCAATTTCCCCACGACATCCTGCTGGTCTCGGGTATTAAAACGGTCGATGATGTGATGCGCGGAGAGGAGGTTCAGCTTCTGGGGCTCAACCCGGATCGATTCTCAGACCGTTTAATGTGCGTTATTCCCGGTACCCACAGCAAACACGTGCACATTGAGGACCGCATGATCCGCGATTTTGACACTTTTATGACCGGTGAGGTTTTTGACCTACTTGGTACTTGGAGTGTACTTTCCGATTCGGTCAAATCTCCGGATACCCCGATACACACCGACGCGTTCCGGGAGGGGGTGGAACTGGCACAACACGAAGCTTTTCTGCACGCCCTGTTTCACATACGAACAAACGAGCTGTTGCTCAAGATCGACAAAACGTACAACTATGATATCCTCAGCGGACTGGTAATCGGAACAGAGATCGCCTCCCTGCAGGAGATCGGGGAAGCAGACATCTGCCTGGTAAGCGGCGGTCCTCTTTCAAAACGATACGAGATCGCAATGCGCTCACTGGGACTGCATCCGACGCTGATTACCCGCACGGATGAACTTGTGATGAAAGGGCACATCAAGATTGTTAATCATCGAAACCTAATGTAACCGCATTTTCATGGACCAGACGCTATACCTGCTGTTAATTACACTCTGTTCGATCTTACTTCTGCTCGTAATGGTGACGAGACTGAAGATCCACGCCTTCATCTCTCTACTGCTGGCCAGTGCGTTCGTGGGACTGGGCGCCGGTATGGGGTTTGAAGAGGTGCTGATCAGCATTGAAGAGGGTATGGGCAGCATACTCGGCTTTATAGCCGTTATTGTCGGACTGGGATCGATACTGGGAAAACTGCTGGAGGTCTCCGGCGGTGCGGAGACCCTGGCTCGAACTATTGTCAGTACATTCGGGACGGAACGAACTTCGTGGGGACTCACGCTCACGGGTTTTATTATCTCCATACCGGTATTCCTGGACGTGGGATTCATTATCCTGGTCCCGATCGTATATGCGCTGGCGCGCAAGTCAAAAAAATCGACCCTCTTTTACGCCATTCCGCTGCTGGCGGGTATGGGCGTTACCCACGCCTTCATTCCTCCCACTCCCGGTCCCATAGCGGTGGCAGAGATCCTTGACGTGTCGCTCGGCTGGGTAATCATGCTGGGGGTGGTCACCGGGGTTCCCGCAGCCATTCTCGCGGGACCCGTGTTCGGCCAGTATATTGGCAACAAAATTCACGTCGACCCACCGGAATTCAGTGAAACCGAGAAGGAGCACAGCGCGCAGACCGACCGCAGCGATTTTCTGGTGATCATCATGGTCATTACCCTGCCCCTGATTCTTATCGTCATGTCAACCATCCTGGATCTGCTGGTGGAAGACCAGATTATTTTGGCCGGCTTTACGGTAAACATGCTGCAATTTATCGGCCATCCATTCAGCGCCCTTACCATTGCGGCCCTCATGGCGGCCTATTTCCTGGGTTTCAACAAGGGGTTTACCGGGAAAGAGGTGCTGAAATTTACCGACAATGCGCTTGCTCCGGCCGGTCTTATTATCCTGGTTACGGGTGCCGGGGGTGTTTTTAAACAGATTTTGATCGACAGCGGCGTAGGCGAGGCACTGGCCCAAACGCTGCTGGCGTATGACATCATACCGATTGTACTTGCGTACATTGTAGCGGTTGTCGTGCGTGTAACCCAGGGGTCCGCCACTGTGGCCATGGTCACCTCGGCGGGCATGGTATCTCCCGTAATGAGCGAATTCACCCTTTCCTCGCCGGAAAAAGCACTGGTTGTGATCGCCATAGCCGCCGGGTCCAGTATTTTATCACACGTAAATGACAGCGGATTCTGGCTCGTCAACAAGTACCTCGGACTGACCGAAAAGCAAACCCTGAAATCCTGGACCGTTATGATGACCATCGTTTCAGTGACCGGGTTCGTAATGGCACTCCTGCTGAACTACCTCTTTTTCTAACCACGCCAACCAATCTATTTCCTGTAAAGAATGACGGGGAACGACGAATGAAGATTGTTCAGTTTACCGACCAAAACGCCCGCCGAAGGGTGGGCATCTCAGAAGGCGACCGCATTACCTGCCTAACCGAGGTTTCCACCACCTACGATTTGTTCCGCCGCGCACGGAACAGAAACGCCACGATCGAAGAGACGGCGGATGCGCTGCGAGGCAAGAAGACCCTGGATTATGCGGAACTGGCAGCTCATCAACGACTGCTGCCCCCGCTCGACCATCCTGATCCCTATCACACCTGGATCACCGGTACCGGACTGACCCATCTGGGGAGTGCTTCTTCACGCGATGAGATGCATAAGAAACTGAATGCAGGCGATGAGGAGGAGCTCACCGACACGATGAAGATGTTCCGCATGGGGCTAGAAAACGGCACAATGTCCGGCGGCAAGCCCGCTTCGCAGCCGGAGTGGTTTTTCAAGGGCAATGGTTTGATGGCCACCTCCCCGGAGAAACCGCTTACGCTTCCCTCCTTTTCCATGGACGGGGGCGAAGAATCCGAAATAGCCGGCCTCTACATCATTGATGACGAGGGTACACCGCAAAGACTGGGATTTGCGCTGGCCAATGAGTTCTCCGATCACAAGATGGAGAAGATCAACTATCTCTACCTTGCGCACTCCAAACTGCGGCCCTGCTCCTACGGACCCGAACTGCGAACCGGCCCCCTCCCCGCAGATATTTCAGGTCGCAGCCGTATCTATCGAGACGGAAACATCGTATGGGAGAAGCAGTTTCTGACGGGCGAGGAGAACATGACCCACAACATCGCCAACCTCGAGTATCATCACTTTAAATATGATATATTTCGCCAACCGAGGGATGTCCATATCCACATGTTCGGGACCTCGGTCCTCAGTTTTGCCGATGGGATTGAGCCGGTGGATGGAGACCTTTTTGAGATCAAGGCGGACTTTTTCACCCATCCGCTGCGTAACCGGCTTAAAACCACGTAACCTGCAAAAGTAAATGTGAGCGGCACGCCGGCTTACCTGCCGGCAATCTCAAGAGATCTTCTTACTATGTTTTCGACCACGGTAAAATCACCCTGTTCAATTTTCGCTTTTGGGGCCAGCCAGGACCCTCCTGCGGCAAGCACGCGATCACAGGCCAAATATTCCGCCAGATTTTCAGTACTGACACCACCCATCGGGATCAGGTGCATTTCGGTTTTGGCGTAGGGGCCCTGCAGGCTGTGGATATACCGCACTCCCCCGGCAATATCGGCGGGAAACAGCTTTAGTATCCGAAATCCCATATCCAGGCCCTTTTCAACCTCGGATGGCGTCATGACACCCGGAACAAACGGCAGGCTTTTCTCTTTTGCCGACCGGGCTACCCGCTCGTTGAAGCCCGGCGAGAGCCCGAATTGGGCACCCGCATCTTTGGCGAACTGCACCTGCCGGGGATGCAGTATCGTGCCGGCACCGATCTTCATTTCCGGGAAGGTTCGGGCTACCGCCTTGATGGCAGACAAGGTGGCATCGCTTCGAAAGGTAATCTCCATCACATCCAGCCCGGCACGGAGGTAGGTTTCCGCCAGGCGTTTTGCGGTATCCGCATCAAAGAGTGTTACCGCAGGGAGAAGCCGTTTTTCAAAAAATAGTTTCATTACATGTTCCCGGAAACCTGTTCAGGGATTAATCCTCGAGGTGGGCCAGTCCCTTAACCCCGATATCGCTGCGATAGTAGGCGTTCTCAAACGAGATTTTGTTGATCTCTGCGTAGGTCGATTTGATAGCATCCTGCAGTGAACTCCCTGAACCTACCACATTCAACACACGCCCCCCGTCCGTAATGAGCTGATCGTTCTCATCGCGCGCGGTACCGGCATGGAATACCAGTACATCATCCGAAACATCCTCGATACCGGTAATCACTTTGCCCTTTTCATACGCTTTGGGATACCCCCCGGACGCCATCACTACACAGCAGCGATACATATCATCAATGGTAATCTCCTTACCGGCCAGTTCCCCGGAAGCCGCTGCATCCAGCAGCTCGAGCAGGTCGTTTTGCAGGGAGGGCAGTATCGCCTGACACTCGGGATCCCCGAACCGACAGTTGTACTCCACAACTTTGGGACCCTCGCGGGTGATCATAAGTCCGCAGTAGAGAATGCCCTTGTAAGGGGTTCCGTCCAGTAGCATGGCGGATATGGTGGGCAGGACGATCTCCTTCTCCACCGTCATCAGCAGTTCATCCGTCATGACCGGGGCCGGGCTGTAGGCGCCCATCCCGCCCGTATTCAGGCCGGTATCGCCCTCCCCGATCCGCTTGTGATCCTGGGCATTATGAATAATTTTTGCGGTTTCACCGTCAGATATCACGAACACCGAGGCCTCCTCCCCCTCCAGGAACTCCTCGATCACCAGTGTTTCCGCGGCATCACTGAGTTTGGCGTCTTCCCGGAGCTGCTCCAGGCGCTTTTCGACCTCCTCCTCCGTCTCACAGATGAAGACCCCCTTGCCTCCCGCCAGGCCGTCGGCCTTGAGGACTACCGGGAATTCGTCACGCTGCTGCACGTAACTCAGGGCCTCGTCGAATTCGTCGTTATCAAAACTGACGTAGCCGGCTGTTGGGATCCGGTTTTTTTTCATGAAATCATTGGCAAACTTTTTACTGCCTTCGAGCTGTGCGGCCGACCTGGACGGGCCAAATACCTTGTGCCCCTTCTCCTCCAGAAAATCGGTGATGCCGGCCACAAGCGGTTTTTCCGGTCCCACTACCGTCAGATCGATTTTCTTTTTCTCGATAAAGGCGAGGATACCGTCAAAATCGGAAAGGGAGAGGGCAACATTGCTTCCCTCCCGGGCCGTCCCGGGATTGCCCGGGGCGATATATAGTTCATCCAGTTTGGGAGATTTCCTGAGTGCCCACGCCAGCGCGTGTTCACGGCCTCCGCTGCCAAGGAGTAGTACATTCATAGGTAATGATCTGCTAGTTTGGAATGTTATCGTTTTGGTATGCCGACTACTGCTTTCATTAGGTCAATGGTAGGTACCCATCCTGCCCCGCCTCCACCAGACCGGAGAGGGTTGATCAACTTCGCGGTGCTCGAGTCATGTGCAGTGCGGGTAATTCAAGGCACTGTTACAGCGGGCCTACTCGGTCAGTCCCTCCGCAATGCGGATTATATCCGCAAAACTGTTGGCCTTGAGACTGGCGCCCCCGATCAGGCCGCCATCCACGTCCGGTTGTCCCAGCAGCTCTTCGGCGTTATGCGGTTTCATGCTGCCGCCATAGAGAATGCGGATACCGTCCCCGATATCGTCGTCATACAGCTCGGACAGAACCCCGCGAATCATTTCATGCATCTCCTGGGCCTGTTCCGGTGTGGCGGTTTCTCCGGTTCCAATTGCCCAGATCGGTTCATAGGCGATAACGACATCTTCAGCGTTCTCCGCTTCAACTTCATTAAGTGCCGCCTGAACCTGCTTCCGGACCAGATTCACATGCTCACCGGCCTTGCGCTGTTTCAGCGATTCCCCGACACACACGATCGGTTTCAAATCCTCGGAAACCGATTTTTTAACCTTCAGGTTGACGGTTTTATCGGTTTCTCCGAAATACTCCCTGCGTTCGGAGTGGCCGACGATCACATATTCACAGCCCACCTCTTTCAGCATGCCGGCGGTTACCTCCCCGGTATAGGCCCCTTCATCCTCGTAATGCAGGTTTTGGGCCCCGAGGTAGAGCCCGAAATGCTTGCGGACCTTGTCGGAGGCCGCTTCCAGCGAGATATAGGGTGGGCAGACCAGGGCATCCAAGCTTTCAGGGATGTCCGGCACCTTCTCGTTCAACTCAGTTAGCAGTGATCGGGTTGCGGCTGGTCCATTGTGCATTTTCCAGTTGCCGGCGATTAAAAATCGTCTCATGAGGCTGGTTCTTCGGTTTTAATTATGGTTTGAATTCCCTGGATAATATCCTGGTACTCCTCTCCGATATATTTGCGGACAATCTTTCCGTTGCGATCCACGAGAAACCGCGTGGGTACCAGTCTGATATTAAATTTCTCAACCAGTGATGCCCGGTCAAAGGCGTCGGCCGGCGCTACCGGCCATACTTTTTCTCGTTCTTCGAAAAATGCATCGATGGTGATCTGGCTCTGGTCAAGCGGAATAGTTACCACTTCCAGTCCGAAATTTTTGTAGATGTTGTGGATTACAAACGTGCGGTCATACTGGTTTTGATATAGCCGGTTTGAAAGCAGGGTGATCTCCAGGATATAAGGAGTACCCAGCAGCGAGTCTCTGCTGACAAGTTTACCGTTGTGTTCAAATGCAAACGAAGGTATGGTATCTCCCGGGGAGAGGTAGTTGAGGTCATATTCGATACTTTCGACCCACTCCCGTGCCGATTTGTCATCACCGAACTGCTCCTTGAACGCCGACAAGCGGGTTTTGGCCTGGTCGATGCGGGCGCTGTCATACAGCAGTTTTATGCGTTCCTGCTGGATATTCATATTGATCACCGAATCGCTGGTGATCGATTGCAGGGTATCAAGATACTGCAATGAGTAATCCAATCCCCTGTTTTCGGCCAGGTACTCCTTGCCAAACCGGGCCGCAACACCGGCAAGCTGATCATCGTCCCGGACTTCCCGCAGTTTCTGCATCATCCGCTGCCCGTCCAGGGTGCCGTAAATATCGATCGCGTCGATAGCAGCCATCCGCCCGGCCAGTGTTCCCTCCTGGTCGTTATACATATCCCAGTAAAGATCGGCCCATTTATTCAGTTCAATTCGCACGCTGTCGCCCGTTATCACCCCGCGCTGGATATACTGCACCACCCGCTGGTAGGTGCGGTTCAGCCGCCGGTACTGCTGCAGTGCCTCGTGCTCGCGCGATTCGATCGAAAGCGTTTGCTGAAACCCGGGCAGCTCTGCACTGATGGTGACGGAATCTCCCGCTGCCAGGATAATACCTGCCTGGCCCAGCGTGCGCTGGTTTCGATCCACCCTGAGCGTGTAGAACTGCTTTTCCGGGAAAGTGGCGCGCCCGGCAAAGTGGCCCGTAGAGTCCGTGACCTGGTAAAATAGCGTGTCTGCTTCGGCCTGGGCGGAGTCCTTGTTAATTATGGATACCTCGATATCGGAAAAGTCACGGCTGGCATCGATAGAGTCGGCCACCGTTATGACTCCCTGTACCCATGCCGAGGAGGTGGCAGTATCCTTCTGCGAACACGCCAGGAAAATCCCCCCCATCAGAACCAGCAGTATCCAGTTCCGGTTCATCGAAAGCGACATCCCGTTTAGATAATTGCGAAAGCTTGTTAAAATCAGTCTTCCAGTTTTTCGGTTATCATTTCGCGGACCAGCTTCGGGTTCGCTTTGCCCTGCGAGCGCTGCATGACCTGCCCGATAAAAAAACCGACGAGTCCCTTCTTGCCGTCTTTATAGCGCTGTACCTCATCCGGGTGGTCATCGATGACCTCCTCGACAAGGGGTTCGATGAAACTGTCATCGGAAACCTGCAGCAAATTCAGCTCCGCGGCCAGCGCTTCGGCGTCTTTGTCCTGCTTCAGCATCTCGTTGAAAATTTCGGTCATGGCGGAAGAGTTGATTTTCTCCTCCTCCCTCATTGCAATCAGCCCAGCCAGGCGCTCTGTCGATATCGGGAAATCGGCTATGCCGATACTCCGCTCATTTAATACACGCAGCACTTCGGTAAGAACTACGTTCGAGACCGGTTTTGTATTTCCCACTTTTGCAACAACCTCCTCAAAGTAATCGGCAAGATAGCGGTCGTCAGTGAGGTTGCGCGCGTCGTCCACGCTCATGCCGTACTCCTCGACGAAACGCTTCCGGCGCACACTGGGCATTTCCGGGAGTTCGGCCCGGATCTCTTCGAGCATCGCTTCGGTAACCATTACGGGCGGCAAATCGGGTTCCGGGAAGTAGCGATAGTCGTGCGCCTCCTCCTTGGTACGCATCTGCCGGGTCTTCATCTCGTTGGCATCCCACAACAGGGTCTGTTGAACTACTTCTCCGCCCTCTTCCACGAGCCGAATCTGGCGCCTGATCTCATACTCCAAGGCTCGTTCCACATTCCGAAACGAGTTCATGTTTTTCAGCTCTGTTCGCGTGCTCAGCTCTTTCTGTCCCCTGGGGCGGATCGAGACGTTGGCATCACAGCGGAGACTGCCCTCCTCCATATTTCCGTCACAAATCTCCAGATACTGCACGATCTGTTTGATACGGTTGAGGTAGGCGTAAGCCTCCCGCGGGCTGCGGATATCCGGTTCAGAAACGATTTCAATCAGCGGGGTTCCGGCACGGTTCAGGTCGATAAGCGTGTTGTAGGGATCCTGGTCGTGGATCGACTTGCCGGCATCCTCTTCCATATGGATACGGGTGATGCCTATCTCTTTCAGTTCCCCGTCCACATCCACCTCCAGATGCCCGTTGCTGCAGATCGGTGTGGCGTACTGGGAGATCTGGTACCCTTTCGGAAGGTCCGGGTAAAAGTAGTTTTTTCGTGCAAAAATTGATTTTTTGGCGATCTCACAGTTGGTGGCCAGTCCCATTTTAATGGTATAGCGCACCAGATTTTCATTGAGTACGGGCAGAGTACCCGGGTGACCGAGACAGAGCGGGGTCACCTGGGTATTTGGCTTGCCGCCAAACTCGGTGGATACCGGGGCGAAAGCCTTGCTGTTGGTCAGTAACTGGGCGTGAACTTCGAGACCTATCACGGCCTCGTATTTGTCGAGCAATTCTTCAGTCATGTAGTTCGGTACAAAAATGCTGATAGTTAGCCTGATCTAAACGAGTAAAAAGATATTAAAGATCAGGGACATTTATTAATGTTTTTCCTCACTTCGCCTGTCGCCCGCGATCCGGTTACAGCACAGAATAGTTTCGGTGGTCAACGGCGTTTTTAATTACCAAATTAAGTTTACATTATGTGGTAGTAAGAAAGAAGGATCTACATCATGCCGAGAAGATTAACCATATACGAGGAGGATACCAACCTGTTTTGGGGGGTTATCGTGGTGGGGGCCACGGCGCTGGGCACCTTCATGCTGGGAGATGCATTTGTGGACGGTACCCTCTGGATGATCGGCTTCCGGCAACTGATGTCGCTGTTTCTTTTCATGATCGCGTTTGTGGGTATTCTTCGCATCACCGATCCACTTTACCGGTTTGAGCTTTCGGCGGACGGAGACATGCTCAGAATAGAGGCCTACAAGGGGGATCATCTGCTGAAGAATTTTTACTACAACATGCGTGAATTCGAGGAGCTGCGCTTTGCCCCCAAAAGTCCGGACTGGACTGATGAGGCCCTGTTTGACTTTTCCCCCTCCTACCACCTGATGTTCAAGTCGCACATCACCGGTCGGTTCGAAAAACTGATCGACCTGGGTGACATATCATTCACGCTGAAGGTACCTGATATTGCCAAGATAATCCGTTTTATACGACGGTATAATACCAACATCCGTCTCCCTGAAGAGCAAGAAGCGTTTCTCAATTAGTGAATGATTGATTTACAAATGGCGATTATTCACGGATTCACTTATTCTCCCATTCCATACAGTTGCTGTGTAATACAATGTATCGAACCCTGGCCCCAGACCAGATCACCGCACAGAATGCCCGCTACATCCCGATCGGGAAAATAGCGGCGGAACAGGCCCAGTGCCCGGTTGTCATACCGTTCGTCATACGTTGGTACCAGCACCACCCCGTTGGCAATGTAAAAATTGGCGTAACTGGCCGGAACATACTCCGAACCGTCGACGGTGGTACCTTCAATGTTGGTTTGCGGCAGCGGCAATGTTTCAATCGTGAAGGAATTGCCATGCCGGTCGGTAGCCCGCTGCAGGATATGAAGGTTTTCCTTCAGCGCCTGGTAGTTTGGATCGTCCCTGTCCTCCACCACGGACGCCAAAATGGTACGGCCATTCAGAAACCGAGCCAGGTCATCGATGTGGCCGTCCGTGTCATCCCCGGCTAACCCATCTTTCAGCCATACCACCTTTTCGACTCCCAGGTAATCGTAGAGTCGCTGTTCGATCTGCTCCCTGTCCAGGCCCGGATTCCGGTTTTCATTCAGCAGTACGGACTCGGTCGTCATCAGCACGCCGTCACCGTTTGTATCGATGGAACCGCCCTCCAGCACCATGCCGGGCTCAAACCGCTTGATGTCGTATTTTTCGGCGAAATATTTCGGGAGCCGGTTGTCATCCTCAAACGGCGGGTATTTGCCGCCCCATGCATTATACTCCCAGTCGGTGATGGCAAATTCCTCCCGGCCGTTTTTGATTCTGTGGATAAAAATCGGTCCGCAGTCCCGCGCCCAGACGTCGTTGACAGGTTGAAGGTGCCAGGTTAGCTGTTGAAGGTCAATCTCCCGTTTCTTTAACAAATCTTTTGCCCGACTGCGGATCTCCTCATTTTCAGTAAACAGGTGAATCGGCTCATAACGATGAAGCACTTCAATGATATCCAGATAAACGTTCTCCACCCTCGGCAGCCGCTCATCCGGCCAGGTCTCGGGATTGGAGGGCCAGTGCATCTGCGTGGCAGCATGCGGGTACCATTCGGGGGGAATTCTGTAGCCTTTACGGGCAGGTTTCAACCTTTCTGTCATTTCAATTGGTTCTCTTACTGTTTGCTTAGGAATAGTGAGTAAATTTGCCGATTTCAAAAAATAACTCTGTTAGTTAACGTATTGCGTACTGCGTATTACGTATTACGTGCCTATGCTTAGGGTATGATTTATCAGCAATACGCAATACGCAGTAAGTAATACGCAATACCCAAGGTTCCGTGCGATCCCCCAGAAATCAGATAACGTACTTGTCACGCATCACGAATTACAAATCACGTTTAGTCAATAAATCGTTGTAAGATAGGACCATAGGTATCGATGCGGCGATCCCGGAAGAAAGGCCAAATCTGGCGCTGTTTTTCTATGTTAGACAGATCGATTTCGGTGACGAGTACTTCCTCCTCCCGGCCGGCCCGGGCCAGCACCTGCCCGAAAGGACCCGCCACAAATGAACCTCCCCAGAAGGTTATTTCCTCCTCCTGTCCCACCCGGTTGATACTCGCCACAAAGCACCCGTTGGCAATGGCGTGACTCCGCTGTATCGTTTGCCAGGCATCAAAAAACTCCTTCGCCATTTCCTCATCTTCATCCGGCAGGCTGCCGATTGCAGTGGGATAGACCAACAGCTCCGCACCTTTCAATGCGGTAATGCGTGCCGCTTCCGGGTACCACTGGTCCCAGCAGATCAGCGGGCCGATGTTGGCATAACGGGTGTGATACACCTGGTACTCATCTTCTCCGGGCGTAAAGTAATACTTTTCGTAGAACCCGGGGTCATCCGGGATATGTTTTTTGCGGTATCTGCCCATGATCGTACCGTCGGCATCGATTACGGCCAGCGAATTGTGGTAAATACCGGCCGCCCGCCGCTCGAACAGGGGTACTAGCAGCACAATTTCAAGCTCACCGGCCAATTCCGCCATCCGGTTGATGGTGGGACCCGGAATCGGCTCGGCCAGCGTAAAATGCGCGTCATCCACCGTCTGGCAGACGTAGGTCGTGTTGAAGAGCTCCTGCAGGCAAATTACCTGGGCACCATTCTCCGCGGCCTGCCTGATCTTTAGTACTGTATGGTCCACATTCTGCTGCGGATCGGTTGAGCAACTTGTTTGGACCAAACCGAGAGATACCTTCTTTTCGGCCATGCCGGTATATTTACGTTCCTGGTAATTTCAGAAATCAAATATAGGTAATTCAACAGGTGTTTTGTAAAGAGTTTGAGGTATGCTGGCAGCACCTTGAAGCGAACCCAAACTATCCACGAAATAGCAAGAGGTTAAATCTATGATATTGTTTGACTTGGAGAATATCACATACTGCTCATTGTCGGGTGAAGCTGCAATGAGCTGCGAAATTTGGTGAATAATCCGTGCTAGCGTCACAAATACGTACTCTCCAGGACGATAACTAATCCCGTACACTAT
>JAWVZC010000007.1:0-28410 GCA_033722415.1 Balneolaceae bacterium
AACCTACTGCAAAAGCGTCAGGTTTGGCCAGATTTCGCGCTCTTTTTCGGTAAATAGAACCACTATTCACCTCCATAAGACCACGAAATCTGTCTCAAACTGACACATTTTCGTAACGATTTCCTAAGTCCGACAGCCTCCCAGGCTGCTGAATTACCTGAGATCTCTGCAGGCTCGCCGTTCTTCCGGAATCTGGCCGGTAAAACAGGATATGGGTCCGCTTGACAAGATCTTCGGAAGATAAAAACCGGTTATGATTTTGTTGAAATTTAGCATTA
This sequence comes from Balneolaceae bacterium, assembly GCA_033722415.1. Classification (GTDB taxonomy): domain Bacteria; phylum Bacteroidota; class Rhodothermia; order Balneolales; family Balneolaceae; genus JAMQKA01. The sequence continues at coordinate 279 of JAWVZC010000007.1, forward strand.
TTTACAGGGGAAACGCTAACAAGGGAATAGGGATATTCTATGCATAACCAATCATCTACCGTTCACCGGGTCTTGTCACACCATTTTGCCGTTACGAAAAAAGAATCCGAATACGGGTGGTACTCGCCGGATGCACCCGCTCCCCACCCTCTGATACGTCGACAGGGTGCACTGTTGGTCTTACTGGTTTTATTGTGGGCTGGTTTGTACGGTTCAAACGTGCAGGCACAAACGGCGATCAGTTCCGAAATTTCGCTCACCGAGCCGGAGTATGTCGGTTTGTCGAGCGATCGCCTGCAGCACCTGGATAATGAGATCCAATACAATATCGACAACGAACTGCTGGCCGGCAGCGTGGTTTTGATCGCCCGCGACGGGGAGATCGTCTACCTGAATGCCGCGGGCATGCAAGATATCGAAGCCGGCATCCCGATGGATGAAGATACCATATTCCGGATCGCTTCCATGACCAAGCCGATTACGAGTGTAGCGGTCATGATGCTTTACGAGGAGGGGCATTTCATGCTGGGCGATCCGGTCTCCGACTATATTCCCGCTTTCCACGATATGCGCGTACTGGCCGATTCAGCCAATGAGGATGCCACCGGCAATCCACCGACGGTTCCGGCTGAACGGCCGATTACCATTCAGCACCTGTTGACACACACGTCGGGTATTTCGTACGGGGAAAACCCGGTGATTATGGAGATGGCCGAAGAGAAGGGCATCACCACGGGACTCACCACCGACAGCAATACGCTCGCAGAGGATATTCCCAAACTGGCAACACTGCCGCTGGTGCACCAGCCCGGGGAGAAGTGGACCTACGGCATGTCGACTGACGTGCTGGGATATCTCGTTGAGGTGGTCTCGGGGATGCCGCTGGACCAGTTCTTCCGGGAGCGTATTTTTGATCCCCTTGGGATGGATGACACCCAGTTTCACGTTTCGGACCGTCAGGAATCGCGCCTGGCGGCCGCGTACACGGTTGGCTCCGACGGGAACGGGCTCCGGCGTCTCGGGGATGGCCCGGGGCAGGCAAGCCTGCCCAATGTGGGACCCGGGACCTATCCCACTGATGAGGAGCACAAGTTTCTGGCCGGGGGAGCGGGCCTCACCTCCACCGTTCCGGATTACTACCGGTTTACCCAGATGCTGCTTAACGGCGGGGAACTGGACGAGGTGCGCCTGCTGAGCCCCAAAACGGTAGAGCTGATGGCGACCGACCACGTGGGCGACCTACTGGAGGATATGGGTTTTGGCCTCGGGTTCAGTGTGACCCGGAGCCTGGCGGAACGCGGTGAACTGGGAAGTGTGGATACGTTCGGCTGGGGAAGCTTCTGGTACGGCACCTTTTTTATCGATCCCGCTGAAAATATGATCGGTATAAGCGTGGCACAGAAACATCCCGGAGGAGGCGCTACCCTGAACCGGAAATTCGGCGTGCTGGCCCGGCAGGCAATCGTAGACTGATACTCGGGGCTGTCACAATCTTTCTGATCGTACTCTCCGGACGGGCCAGGGGATGGACAAATCGCCCCGGGGGTAATCAGGGCATCCTCAAAAAGTAAGAATATCACGTTCCGGGCATCAGAATTGTATCTTTTTTTAAGAACAACCCCCGATTGGGCTGGACTGAATAAGCGATCACCCAAAAATCACCGGCGGGAATGTAGTTACTGGTTATCTGGAACTCGTTATTTGTTGTGCTTCAACTTTTTGACCTGTAACCTGTTATAGCTTGCATTCGCCTCCGGCGGATCCAGGCCGCAAGGGGATAGGTGTCCAATTTTCTGGTACTCCCAAAATTTCGGAACATCCATCCTTCAGGAAATCCTGGTAGCCCGTATTTCTCACCAGGAAATTGGTTCGTTAGCAAGGCAACGTGGTAATCAATGAGATGATACCGGCATGCGGGTGTCCCGGTTACCTCGAGAGATCCCTTTAAATACCTTCTCACAAGCACCGCTTGTGAACACGGGAGGGCCTTCGATCTTCCCCTTCGAACCGCTTCGGAAACTGTGCACGCAAAAATCCGGGGAAAAGTGCGGCCGTAACTTTGTGAGGTAGCTCTGCTTATAGGGTCAAATTCATATTCCGGGAGGAATTGCTTACCACCAGCAGGCTGCTGGCGGCCATCGCCAGGGCGGCAAACAGGGGGTTGATAAGCCCGGCGATCGCAAGTGGGATGGTGGTAATATTATAGAGAAACGCCCATCCAAGGTTCTGCCGGATGCGCCGGCGGGTCTGCCGTATCGTTTCAAGCGCCGCGAAAATCCGTTCCAGGTTGTCATCCGGTACCACGACCTGGGCAGATTCCGCCGCAATGGCCGTGAGATCACCGAATGCGATGCCGAGATCCGCCTCCGCCAGGGCCAGTGCGTCATTGCTGCCATCCCCTACCATGGCAACCGCCCCAATCTGCTTTAGTTTTCGGATAATCTCCGTTTTGGATTCCGGTCGGGCCCCGGTAAACAGGAAATCGGGCTGAAGGCGATCCTGCAATGTTCTGGCCGCCGCCTCGCTGTCGCCGGTGATCAGGGCCAGCTGTTTACCGTTAGTACGAAGCTTTTGTGCAAATGCTTCGGCCTCATCCCGAACCTGGTCCCCGATTACCAGGACGTCCCGGACTGAACCATCCCAGGCCACACCAACGGGAACGTGCCCGTACTCCCGGGAATGGGTGATGGAATTCCATTGCGAGGCGGAGATATCGAACGATTGCTGTTCCAGCCATTCAGGCTCTCCTACCCAAACCCGCCTGCTGTCGATCGTTCCGCTGACGCCGGTGTGGTGACTCCGGAAATCCTGTACCCCGGGGAGATCGCGTTCTTCGCTGCTGCCGTTCACCAGCGCTTTGGCCAGCGGGTGGGAGGAGAACTGTTCAAGGGAACGTGCGTAATGCAGGGCCTTCCTGTCGGTACCGGGATCAAGCAGGTGCATCCGTCCCGTAGTGAGGGTCCCGGTTTTATCCATTGCCAGTATGTCGATGTTCCCCTCCTGTTCGAAGATGGCACCGCTCTTGAATATGATATTGTTTCCGAGAGCCTCTCGTATGCCGGATGCCACCGCAAGCGGGGTTGCCAGTCCCAGGGCACAGGGACAGGAGACGATCAGGACCGCGAGGGCCGTTAACAGGGCATCGGTGGGGGTGTTGCCGCTGCCCAGGTGATAGAAAAAGGTGAGTGCACCAACAGCCAACACGCCCGGAACGAACCACTCGGCAATTCGATCAGCCAGTCGCCGTTTGCCCGATCGGTTGGCCTGGATCTCCCACATAAGCTGGATCATATGGTCGAGCGTGCTTTGCACCACCTCGCCCGTTTCGATTGTCAGGGCATGCTGGGTTAGAATCGTGCCGCTGATCACCCTGTCGCCCGGTTGCTTGGAGACCGGCAGTGACTCTCCGGTCAAAAGCGCCTCGTTGACCACGCCTTCTCCCTCGATGACCGTCCCGTCCACCGGTACGCGTTCCCCGGCGTTGATCACCACGTGGTCGCCCGGTCGCAGATCCTCCAGGTCCACGAGCTCCAGGCGGCCGTTACGCCGCACCCGGGCGGTACTGATTTTTCGGTCCATCAGGACGCTGAGCATCCTGTTCTTACTCCGCTTGATGTTCCCTTCATAGTAATTGCCGATGGAGACCACCATTACAATTGCCATGGTAACATCGAAGTAGACTTCGCTGGATCCGGTAAGCAGGGCGCCGGTACTGTAGAGGTAGGCGCTGACAGCCGCAATGGCAATCAACAGGTCCATATTGGGTTTCATGACCGAGATGGATACCAGCGCCCCGCGGAGTATTGGGAAGCCGGTGTATACCAGCACGAACGAGGTCATGACGAATATGTTGGAGACAAAATAGAGCTTTTCTGGCGTAGTCAACGGTACCAGTCCCTCACCGCCCAAATAGGAGGGATACAGGAACAGGATGTAGAGCAGCAGCCCGATGATGCTGAAAAATCCGCCGATTACCAGCCGGGCCACAGTATTCAGTTCTTCCCCGTCTCGGTCTTGCTCCATGTTGCTGGCCCGGTACCCCATCCGGCTGATCAGCGCAGGCAATTCCTTCTCTTCCAGTTTCTCGGTGTCATAATACACCTTCACCATTTCAGTGGCGTAACTTGCCTCGCTCTTGTAGATCCCCTCCTGCCGTCGACTTATCGCCTCGATGAACGATTCGCAGGTGGCGCAGTGCATCCCGTTCACTTTTAAAAAGGCGGTTCCACAATTTTCGGGCGGCTGTTTTGCCGAACGTTCCTGCTGCCGGCGCCTGATCGTCTCTTCCCGTACCTGCTGCGCCTCATCGCTGTCCAGGTCTTCCAGCAGCTGATGTACCTGAAGGCAGCCCTGGCAGCAGAACACCCCGTCAACTTGTTGGTCTGTCACGGGGGAATCCGGGAGTGGAAGGTCGCAAAGGGTACAGTTGCTGTCGCTCATGAAACGGGATTCGGAGATCAGGATGAATGGTTACTGACTGGCTGAAAAATAACGGCTTTTCGGGAGAGTTCCATTCGCAAGTTTCTTTCAAAAACCGGGTTTGAACAATTCCCGTTAATTGGGCTTTACGCTATTTTTTAACATGGAGGATATCCTGTTTGAAGTCCAAAATTTTTACAGGCACGTCTTTCTCGTCACGAGATATTTTTCTGCGACTCAGAACGTGAATGATCTTTCCATCGGGACATATACAGCGGTATTCGTAATTGAAATTCTTTTGGGAATCCAGGGTCTGCCGGTAGTATGCCATCACGCCATCAACTTCATCGGAGTGCACGAGAAACTGAAATTCTTCCTGGGTATATCTCGGCTTTTCGGGGAGTCCGAATATCTTGATAAAATTATCAGAACCGGTCCAGCTGCCATCGTCGAGATCCCGTTCACAGGTACCCAGATTTGCTATCTGTTCGATACGGGCAATCACGTTGTTATCGAATGGGCGAGGAATCATATTAACGGCGGCGATTTTACCATTTCAACGAATTATTATAGGGAAAAAAAGTCTTTAAAACCTCGGACCGCCGGATTAATCCGGTCCTTTACATTAGAATCACCTAATCTTGCATGTATCTGCGCGCAGGGAATGGCCGCACAGGCCGCAATGTTAGTTGACAGGTCGCTACACATGACATGAATAAACAGGAATAACGATGCACTGCTTAACCCGCTCCGATATCGAGAAGATGGAAAAAGTACCCCGGCTCAAGCTGGTGAACGCGCTGCCCGGGTTCAAGAGTGCCAATTTGCTGGGCACGGTAAACGGCAATGGCGTTGAAAACCTGGCCGTGTTCAGTTCCGTGATCCATATCGGTTCGAACCCGCCGCTGCTGGGTTTTATGCTGAGGCCCACCACCGTACCCCGCCACACTTACGATAATATCCGGGATAATGACGGGTGGTATACGGTCAATCACATCCATCGCGAGATATTCGAGCGGGCCCACCAGACCTCCGGGAATTACCGGGCGGACCTTTCCGAATTTGAACAGTGCGGACTGGCATCCTGGTACTCCGATACGTGCCCGGCCCCGTATGTACGTGAGGCCCGGATCAGAATCGGCATGAAGATGGTGGAGGAGCACCTGGTATTGGCAAACGAGACACGCCTGATTGTAGGCTCCGTAGAGGAGGTCTGGATACCGGATTCCCCTGACGGGGAAGAGTACAGTCTGGATCTCGAGCAGGCCGGTACCGTCGCTATCAGCGGGGTGGACGGTTACCACGAAACCCGGCGTATAGATCGCCTCGGCTATGTTCGGGTTGATGATACTTTGAAGAGACCGGGACTGTAAGCAGCGTTTTTGAAAAAAACAGGGGGGGGAACGTCCCCCCAAACCTATCGCTGGTTCGCATTCATAACAAACATACCCGTGAGATAACGGTTAATCATCGTCATATTCTTCGTTTGATTCCGACGAATCAACCTGCTGCACCTGATGGTCATACGCTTCGGGGTGCCTTATTTTACCGCCCTCGTAAGCCGTGTAGATCAGGGAACCCAGCGCAAGAAGGGTGACCAGGAACGTACCGGCTGCCAGCGTTTTTTGATATCGCTGATCGATGGCGGACGTAAAAAGCCCGGCCAGGCCGAATCCCCCCGCTATGAGCGAAAACCAAAATGCAATTTCAGCCGCTTCCTCATGGTTGTGAATAGCGTCATGAGAAATACTGGCATGCTCCTCAACTATCTCTTCCGCTCCCTCCCCGGTTTCCATGGCGAGGTAGCTTGAAATTCCACCAACAACCAACAGGAGGTAGGCAATCCGTGTAATCGAGTCGCTTTTTTTGGTCAACCCCCAGGTCAGGATGAGCAATCCGAAGAGCATGCTGAATAACGGCAGATGGTTAATTATCAGGTGATAGTGGGCAGCATTCATGGGAAACCTCCATATTTTTGATTAAAAAATTTCTTTGTCGGATATCAGTTTTTTTCCTTTTTCCATCCAGTGATAGATGGTGGGCAGCACCAGCAGGGTGAGCAGGGTGGAGGTGATCAACCCCCCGATAACCACCGAAGCAAGGGGACGTTGCACTTCCGATCCGGGCCCGACATTAAATGCCATCGGGATAAAACCGAGACTGGCCACGAGTGCAGTCATGAGTACCGGTCGCAGCCGGTCACCGGCTCCCTTGATGACGGCTTTCTTCAAGTCAGACCCCTCCATGCGCATATCATTCAGGTGAGAAATCAACACTATTCCGTTAAGTACTGCCACCCCGAAGAGGGCAACAAACCCGATACTTGCGGAAACAGAGAGGTAGAGGCCGCGCAGCCACAGGATGAAGATGCCGCCGGAAAGTGCTATCGGCAGGTTCAGGAAAATAAGCATGGTAAACCGAAACTTGCCGAACATCATGTAGAGCAGTCCGATGATAATAAGCAGTGAAATGGGAACCACGATCAGCAGGTGATTCATGGCCCGCTGCTGATCTTCGAATGAACCGCCGTACTGAAGAAAATATCCCGCGGGAATATCTACACTGGTCTGTATGGTTTCCTGCAGGTTATCCACATAGGTGCCGGTATCAATATTTCGGATATTGATACCGAGTATGGCCCTGCGCCAGCCGTTTTCCCGGGAGATCTCCCGGGGCCCCTCCCCGGCATAAATATTGGCTACCTGGTTCAGGGGAATATACCCGCCGTCGGGCAACTGTATGGGCACATCCATGATATCCCGGAAGTTGTTGCGAATGTTTTCCGGCAGGCGGACCACAATGTCGAACCGGCGCTGGCCTTCAAAAATCTGTCCCGCCGTACTACCGCCGATGCCGGTCTCAATGATATGCTGGACGTTATTGACATTGAGCCCGTATGAGGCCACCGCCTCCCGGTCGATCTCAATATTGAAATAGGGCTGGCCGCTGCTCTGCTCCAGGTAAAAGTTGTCAGTGCCCTCGATATCCTTGAGCACCTGCGAAATATTGCGGCCAATCTGGTTGAGCGTGTCGAGATCTTCCCCGAATATCTTAACCGCGATGTCTGACTTGACGCCACTGGTCAGTTCGTCCACCCGCATGGCGATCGGCTGGGTGAAGTTGTAGGAGAGCCCGGGTTCGGTCTCCAGGTAGGGCCTGATCCGGTTTATGATATCCTGTTTTGTCATACCGTCGCGCCATTGCTCTCTCGGTTTCAGGATCACCCAGACGTCGGTCTGGTGAACTCCCATCCAGTCATTGGCCAGGTCGGAGCGACCGGTTTTGGGAACCACCGATTTGATTTCCGGGATATGCTGCATCAGCTGCCCGGCCAGCCAGTTTGCGTTCTCCACCGACTCATCGAGCGTAACGGAGGGCATTCGCACCTGCTCTATCAGGATGGATCCCTCGTCCAGTTCCGGCAAAAACTCGGTGCCGAGCAACGGCATCATGGCCACAGATATACCAAAGACAACGACGGCGGACCCCACTGTAACGGCTTTTTTGTCGAGGCTCTTTTCAAGGAATCGTTCATACCGCGGTTTAAGCCAGTTTATCACGTAGTTTTTCCGAACTTTCACGCCGTTCCTGAAAAAAAGGGCCGACAGGGCGGGAACGTACACCAGCGCCAGCAGCAGGGAACCGAAAACGGCGGTTGCCACCGTTATTGCCATGGGCCGGTACAGTATGCCTTCCATGCCGGAGAACGTCATAACCGGCACATAGACCATCAGGATGATCAACACGCCGAAAAATATCGGTCTTGCCACCTCATGGGCCGCCTCCCGAATGACCAGTAATTTTTCTTTTGTCGACTGTTTCTCACTCAGCTTGTGCACAATATTTTCCACCATCACCACCGAACCGTCTACGACCATACCGAAGTCGATCGCCCCCAGGCTCATCAGGTTGGCGGCCAGCCCCAGCTGCTCCATCCCGATGAAGGCGAAGAGCATCGAGAGCGGAATTACCGAGGCGACAATCAGTGCTCCGGTAATTTCACCCAGCAGCAGTAACAGAACGGCAATGACGAAGAATCCGCCCTCGACAAGGTTTGTTATTATGGTATCGGTAGTTCGATCGACCAGATCGGACTGGTCATAGAATTTTTCGATCCGAACCCCTTCCGGCAGACTCTGTTTAACCTCGGCAATCTTTTGGTCGATGGCGTTGATCACCTCTCGACCGTTTCCGCCCCGCAGCATCATCACAATCCCGGTTACCACCTCTCCGTTGCCGTCCTGGGTTACGGCCCCCTGCCTGAGTTGACGTCCCAGTTGTACCTCCGCGATATCCCGGAGGTATACGGGCCGGTTTTCGAGCCGTTGCACAATGATATCCTCGATATTCCGGATATTGCCGATCTGGCCGAATCCCCGAATGATATACTGCTCCCGGTTGTGTTCCAGGTAGTTCCCGCCCGAAACACTATTATTATTTTCGATCGCTTCGGTCAGGTCTTTAAGCCCGATGCCGAAGTTTCGGAGTTTGTCGGGTTCCACAGCCACTTCATACTGTTTCACGAAGCCGCCGAATGAGTTGATTTCAGTCACTCCCTGTACGGTTTTCAGCTGAGGGGCGATCAGCCAGTCCTGTATGGTGCGAAGCTCGGTGAGGGAGTGATTCTCCCCGCGTACCACGTACTGCACAATTTCTCCGAGAGCCGTGGATATGGGACCGAGCTGGGGAGATGAAACTCCTTCGGGCAGCTCCCCGGATATACTTTGTACCCGCTGGCTTACCAGCTGCCGGGCAAAGTAGATGTCGGTACCCTCCTCGAACTCGACCGTAACCGCCGAAAGGCCAAACTGTGAAATGGAGCGTACCTCCTTAATATCCGGCAGGCCGTTCATGGCGGTTTCGATGGGATAGCTTACGAGCCGTTCCACATCGTATGGGGAATAACGACCTGCCTTTGTAATGACAAGCACCTGTACCGGTGTCACATCGGGCTGGGAGTTGATCGGGATATTGGAAAGAGAGAACACTCCGCCGGCGGCCATCAGCACCACCAGTGAGAGGGCTACAAATTTTTGTCTGAGACTAAAATCTATGATACGATGTAACATCGGTTGTTATCCTGAATATTAGTCGGCAAATTGTTCGAACCGTTCCAGCGCCTTGAGACTGAACACCTGGGTGGTGGCCACGTTCTCTCCCTCCTTCAGACCGGAAGATATGATGGCCTCATCTGTGGTCATCCGCTCCACCTGCACCGCTCGTTTTTCATATTCCAGGGGAGATCTCTGCACAAACACGGTGGCGTCCGGCCCGTCAAACTGAATAGCTGATAGCGGTATGCTGATCGTATCCCCGGTCCGTGCAGAGTATCGGATGCGTACGCTTTGTCCCACGATGGGCCACCCGTTTTTTGTCTCGACTATGGAATTGAGTACAATGGACCTGTTTGTTTCATCAAGAGCCGGATTGATACTGGTTATACTGGCTTCAAGCATGCGGGAGCTGCGCCCCCCGTTCTCCGCCCTTTCGGAAATGACGAGCGGTCCGCCTTCCTGCAGGAACGGTGCATCAGCCGGTGAAACAAATCCCCGTACCAGAACCTCCTTTTGATCGATGATATCCAGCATTTTTTCATAGGCATTCACCGACTCTCCCAGCTCAATGAGATGTTCATTAAGTACACCGCTGATCGGGGCGTAAATGGTCAGCCGTGCCCTTGGGTCCGGCGCTGCCGCGTTCCACTGTTCCATCATTCGATCGGTTACGCCGATAGCCCGCAATCTTGCCAGTGCCGCACTGCACCGGGTCTGAGCCCGCTGCAGGTCGGCCTGGGCTCGTTCCAGTGTTCGCTGTGGGCTGATGCGTTCCTCGGTCAATACCTTAAGGCGCTCCACCTGTTGTTCCTGATAAGTGATTTCCGCGCGGGCTTCCAGGAAGTCGGCCACGAGATTGGCAAACTCCAGGCTCTCCAGATCCAGCAGGGGATCCCCTTTATTTACCTTTTCCCCTTCATGCAAATAGATGGTTGAAATCCGTCCGTTAATGGGAGCACTTACAACCGAAATGCGTTCGGGAGCGGCAAACACCTGGCCGGGTGCGTCAATAAAAAATGAGCCCCGGTCACGATCAACAGTAACGACCTGGATGTTAAGGTTTTCCGCCTGCTGCTCGCTGAGTGTTACAATTTTCCGGCCATCCTTTCCGCTCAGCGATGGGGGAATTGCAGTCACATCCGCGGTATCGTTATTATCGGTTTCGGAACCGCACGCTCCTGCCAGGAAAACCGCCAGAATCAGTATAATTACGTTGAAAAAGGGATAACTGGTCTTCATCGTATTGTTTGTGGGATTCAACATCAATTTGATTAGCTATTTAAATACGAGATCGGTTTGCAGGTACTGTTCCAGCTCAATGATTCTCAGGTAATAATCCCGGAGTGTTTGATAGTACGCCTCCTGGGTTCTGAGGTAGGTACGCTGCGCTTCCAGCAGGGTAAGCAGGTCAAGCTCCCCCATGCGATACCCCTGTTGCGTCATTCGCACCAACTCTATCGATTCGGCCCGGATGGTGTTGCGAAATCGCAGAATATTAATCCGGCTGTTCAGATAACCGTGCCAGGCCTGTTCGGCCTCTCTTTTAAGGGCCAACTCCCGTTCATGGTATTGCGACCCGATTTCGTTATACACCGCCCTTGACTGTTCAACCTGCCGGGCCTGGTTTGCTCCGAACCAAAGGGGCAGGCTGATCCCGACTTCAAATCCGTAAAAGTCGTAGTTTCCGCCGAAATCCTGGCGGTAATAGCTGAAATTCAGGTCGGGCAGGTAGCTGCTCTTGGCAACTTTTGTTTGATACCGGGCCGACTTCTGCTGTCCCGCAATTTGCTGTAACTTCGGGTGTGCAGGCAGCTTGTTCAGTACCTCTTCCTGGTCCACGTTAACCTCCACGTACTGCAGCGTGTCGGGGAATGTGATTCCGTAGCTTTGCACCTCCGGATCCAGCCCGATGGTCTGAAACAGCTCATAACGGGCTTCCATAATCACCTGTTTTGCCATACCCAGGTTGTTTTGGGCTTCATTCAGTTGAAGGCTGGCCTGCATGGCATCGATTTCGGAAGATTCCCCGATATCGGCCCGGGCCTGTGCCGCTCTTCTGAGGTTCCGGAATAACTGTACACGCTCTTCGGCCAGCCTCACGTTTTGAAGGGCATACGCCAAATTGGTATAGGCTTTTTTAACATCGGATTTTAACTGCAGCTGCAGCCCCTGCATTCTCAGTTGCAGGGCATTGGTGGAAGCCTGCTCGCTCTTAAGCCGGTAGTAACTGGTGAGTGGGAATTCCAGCTGTTGGCTCACCGACCAGCGCTGTTCCGAAAAGGTTCCGTCGCCTATGCCCTCCCGGAAATAGGAGATCCGGGGATCCCGCAGTCCCAGTCCCAGTATTTCCTGCTGTTTTTGTGCATCAATTCGGGCTTCCAGCTGCCTGAGTTGGGGATTTTGCTGATAGGCAAGTTCGAGCGCTTTTTTGATGCCCAGGTTGGTGATTTCAGTAGAATCGGGTGGAGCGGTCTGTCCGGGCAGGAGTAATACAAAAATGATTGTATAAATCATTCGGGGATCACGTTGGGCGATTAGTGTTACGTCAACCCAAAGCTATAAATCAAATCTGTAGAGAATATGGATTTAGAAATGGATTACAATTTCGGTACCCCCGCTTTCGCAGTTCCGGGCCGAGCATTCGAATCCATGGAGCTGACAGATGCTTTTTACGATCGAGAGCCCCAGCCCGGGACTGCTGTACTCATCAAGCCCACTGAAATGGTTGCTACCCTTTTTAAAACGGTCGAAGACGGAGGAGAGCAGATCAGGCGGGATCCCCGGCCCCTCGTCGCGGATGGTGAGTCTGGAGCGCTCAGCGTCGTTGCGAATCGTAAGGGTTATCACCGACTCTTTCGGGGCATACTTGACCGCATTTTGAACGATATTGTAGATGAGTGAGTGCATCAGTTCGCGGTTACCAGTTACGGTAACGTCTGCCTGGACATTCTTCTTTACCGTGATGCGTTTAAGCTCGATAAAATCGCAAAGTTCATCCAGTACTTCTCCGGTAACAAGCGCGATGTTCACCTGTTCATTCAGGTCATACTGCCTGTTTTCCACCCGGCTGATCAGAAGCAGGGCGTTACTCAAACGGGTCAGCCGTACAGCAGTCTCCTGAATTTCAGCAGCCGACTCAAGGGTGGCACGATCCAGGTTATCAGACCGTGAGAGGATCTTTTCCGCCTTTTGTCGAATAATGGAAAGCGGTGTCAGCAGTTCGTGGGAGGCATTCTGGATAAATTTTTTCTGATCTTCGAATGAGGAACGTATCTGTTCCATCATATCGTTGATCGCCTTGTTGAGCACATCGATTTCATAGGTTCCTGTTTTCGGGAGCGATTCGTAAAAATCGGCGGGTTCCGAGATCGTTTCCAGTGTTTTCACGGTGTCGTAAAAGGGGGTCAATATCTTGTCAAATGCAAACTGGTTGGCAACATATAGTACCAGCAGCCAGATCAGCAGGCCGGCCAGCAGGGTAAGCAGAATAGTCATGCTGATGCGGTTCCAGGCGCCCACCTCCTCATAAATTTTCAGGGTATAAAATTTTTCGTCCACCGAAATTGCGGTCGTCAACAGCCGGTACGTTTGCGGGATGAGTTCTTTTTCCGGGTTTCGCAGGGTATCTATCGTGGCAAAGGAGTTGGCGTTGGGGGATACGGTTCCGTCGTAAGGAACGATTTCTATCCATTCATAGGATCCCAGTCCCCCGAGTTTCTGGATTTCATCCAGGCTCGACGGATCGCTCTGCAGCTGGTTCAGCACATCGATTTTATGACGCAGCAGGTGGTGATCCAGTTCGTCATAAATGGTGTCGTGTACCAGGTAATACATGCCCACCGAAGTCAGCAGCATGATTACGACCGTCAGGCTGACATTGGCCAGCAGTATTTTGTTATTCAGCTTCATGGGCTTCCAGTTTGTATCCTACCCCGTATACCGTTTCGATAAGGTCTGGTGCGCCCGCCCCTGTAAGCTTTTTGCGTATGTTTTTCATATGAGAATTGATGAAATCCAGGGAGAATCGGTCGTCGATACTGTTTCCCCAGATATGTTCCGCAAGGGCGATGCGTGTGATGGTTTTGTTTTTATTCAGCACCAGGTAGCGGAGTATGTTATACTCGGTTTCGGTAAGCTCCAGTGGCAGCCCCTTGTAGGTTATCTGCAGGTGATCCAGGTTAATGGCCAGCTCTCCGACTGAAATTTTATTGTCATTTATCTTGAATTTACGACGCATCACGGCGTGTATGCGGGCCTTCAGCTCGGCCATGGCGAACGGTTTGGCCAGGTAATCGTCGGCGCCCAGTTCGAGCCCTCTCACCTTGTCCTCAACTTTCCCGCGGGCAGTCAATATCAGGACCGCGGTGTCATCATAATAAGATTTCACCATTTTAAGCAGGTCGAGGCCATCCCCGTCGGGCAGGCTCAGGTCCAGCAGGATTAAATCATATTCCTCGCCCGCAATCAGATCCCGGGCATGTTGAAAGGTCTCTGTTACATCGACACGATACTGTTCTTCAAGCAGCTGTTGTTCCAGCTCCTCGTGCAGCAGCGGTTCATCTTCAACAACAAGGGCTCTCATTTTCTAATCTGCAAGGTGACCATTTCTCCAAAGGTTGTATAAACAATGTAAACGGGTAATGAAGTACAGGGAATTCCGGTAGGGCGATACCCTACAACACAATAGATGTAATACCCTCTACACGGTGATTCGCTGAGCAGGTATAATATTTGCAAACGAACGCTCATTCAAAAAATGATAATAATGGCCGCACAACCACACATCCTGATACTGGGTACGAATTTTGCCGGTTTGACAACGGCGCGATATATCCGTGAATACGCCGGGGACAATGTACGCATAACCTGCATTGACCGGAAACCGTACCTCACCTTTATCCCCAATATACCGATCGAGGTATGGAATAATAACAACCCGGAAACGTCGCTGCATCTGCCGTTTACGAAATTTCTCGACCGGGATGAGATCGATTTTATCCAGGGCAGTGTGCGGGAAGTGGATGTGGAGCGACGTGTTGTCGGTTTTGTACCTACCGAACGGTCCGGTTCTGCCGTGGAGGAGATCAGCTATGACTACCTGGTGATTGCACTGGGCAACAAGCTGGCTTTTGATGAAATTGAAGGGTTCGGCAAGTATGGCCATACCTTTACCGATACCTATTACGGCGATAAAATTCGACGCCACCTGCATGAAGGCGGCTACAAGGGAGGACCGGTGGCCATCGGATCCGATCTTTTTGTTCAGGGAAAACATGAAAAACTGCCGGATATTCCGGTGGCGGAGGCGGCCTGTGAAGGTCCGCCGGTCGAAATATCGTTTTCCATGGCAAAGTGGCTGGAAGAGCGGGATATGGGAGGAGCCCAAAACATTACGATGTTCACTCCGGCGGAAGTGATCGCCGAGGATGCCGGGCAGAAAATCCTGGACCAGCTGTTGCCGATGGTGCAGGAGATGGGCTACGGCTATAAGTCTGATACGCGGGGGATCAAACGGATCTATGAAGATGGTATTGAATTCCGGGACGGCAGCAGCCTGGAGGCGGAACTGAAGATTATTTTCCCCAACTGGAAAGCACATGAATTTCTCAGGGATCTCCCGATTTCGGATGACCAGGGATTTATCGTAACTGATCGCTTTATGCGCAATCCCGATTATCCCGAAGTGTTTGCCGTTGGCGATGCCGCCTCGATAACCGTGCCTAAACTGGGTTCCCTGGGACACCTGGAAGCGGAAGTGCTGGCCAAAGTTCTGGGTGCCGAAGCCGGTGATTACAACCCCCAAAAGGAGATCGAACCCCTGAAATTTGAACTGATTTGCATGGGAGACATGGGCGGTCACAAAGGATTCTACATGCATACCGACGAGTGGTGGGGCGGTGAGACCAGCATCCTGAAGATGGGATATACCCCGCACGCACTGAAAATGGGGTTCAAGGCGATGTATTACACGCTTGGCGGTAAAATTCCGACCTGGGGACTGCCCCTGTCAGAAAAAATTGCAGACCATACCATTATTTAGCATAACTGCGAGTCATGTACCGGTATACGAGGTAGTATATTCCTTTTAAAAGTAGGTATAACCCGAGTAGATACAGTTAATTATTAATGAATAACGCGTTTAGCGGTTTAAAAAAGTAGCCTGTATGTCATCCTGAACGTGTTTCAGGATCTCGCAAGGCTGCTGCCGATGAGCTCAGCTCGCAACAAATCAACGCTCACTACCACCGCGAGATCCCGGATCGGGGTCCGGGTTGACGCAGAGGGCATTGCCTGGTTTGTTGCCATCTAATCTAACTACTTAACGCGTAATGAATATTGTAAAAATGCCGTAGCCAGAACAAACACGCGGGAATAAATAATGCTGTCTGGGCAGATAGGGCGTGACGGTACCGGAGTTACGCCGTTCGATAATGAATGACCGGTAACAGACGGATAAGGCACTACACCTGCTATTGTATCGAAACACAAAGAAAACTGAACCCAAACGTAATCATCATCCAAAAGTGCCGCTGCACGCAGAGCTCTGCGTTTACGGTATGATGATTCGTTATCTTCGAATTTCCTCTCTGGGTTATTCAGCAAGATATTGTACAAATTGTACAAAAAGTACAGCCCAATGGTTCACAGTAAGATAATATTCTCAAGCACTTGTTGACTTCTTGTTGTAATTAATACGATAGCATAACGGATCTCTATATAATAGTATAACGCTTAATTATATGGTAGTATGACGCTTCATTATACTGTAGTATGAGATGTTGTTATATCATAGTATGCTGAATCTTAAGATATCGTCTTGGACCGCTTAAGATATAACCTTGGAGGAAATCACGAATAGTATTCGTGATCGTATCGTATTGATCTATTGGGCTCATCTCATCGGTTCAAGGGGGGCAGGGTTCGTTTGGTAATTCAAGGATGGGCATGACGTGGTAACCTGCATCATACCAGTTATTGCAATTTGTAATTTTCCCGGCAGGGGTCCGGGGCCGTACGGATTTATATCATTAACAGCTCTTGATCGGATGCCGCATAAAGAGAAATGCCGGTTTGCCCGTATATCTCACCCAGAAATTTTATTCTTTTGCAAGGTGCTGTGACATTTGGCTGGAAATATAATTTATATCAAAGGTACCAGTCCCAAAAAACCGGACAGGGCGATAAGCAATACCATCCAGATTAGGGGCTTGCTCTTTTTGAACCCCGCCCAGAACATAAACAGCCCCGCCTTGACAATTGTGTTGGTGACTACGGCGATTACAATCCCGGATATGGCCACTATTGGGCTGGTTCCGTTGGCGGACATTCTCGAAAGCGACAGGGTGATGGCATCAACATCCATGAGGCCGGAAAAGAGAGACAACAGGTAGATCCCCTGGTCGCCGTACCACTTCTCCATCGCGGTAGCCAGCAGCAGGATGATTCCCAGGAGTACCCCAAACTGGATGGCCGTGAAAAGCTGTAGTGGATTTTGCAGTTCGATTGACGGGTGTTCCTGTTCGGGATCCTTGTGACGGAACCACAGCCAGGCACCACCGCCGGCCGTAGTTAGCAGCATTGTGGTAAGGGGGATCCATAGCGGGTGCAGCAGTGCCATGTTGACAACGGCGACCTCTACCGCCACCCGTACATACATGATCGTGGAGGCGATCAGGACGCCGGCTATGAATATACGGCTGATGCTGCTACTCTGTTTTTTGGCAAACTGGGCCAGACTCAGGGTGACGGCCGTAGACGATGCCAAACCACCGATAATGGCGGTCAGAACTGTACCGAGGCGTTCTCCCTTGTACTTCATGAAGATATATCCGGTAAACGACATACCCGAGATCAGCACCACCATCCACCATATCCAGTAGGGATTCAGGGTGTTCCAGGGTCCGTAGCCCCTGTTGGGGAGCAGAGGGAGAAATACAACCGATATCACCAGCAGCTTGATCCCGGCATATATTTCGTTCACTTCGATCAGTCTCAGCCAGCGGTGCAGGATCGGCTTCAGGCTGAGGAATACCATTACTACGACCGCCCCGCCGAGTGCAAACATGCGATACCCGAACGAGGCCCAAGCGCCCAGGGCAAAGGTCAGCAGCAGGGCGATTTCCGTGGTTATGCCGATATCTTTCTCCTTGTCTACATACGACTCTACCGCGTACGAGGTGATAACGATGGCCGTGAGGCCGATAAACATAACGGCGATTATCCAGCTGGGAAGGTAGTTGGTCAAAACGCCCCCGAGTCCGCCCAGCAGTCCCACCAGGCTGAATGTGCGAATACCCGCAATACGGTCTCCCTCATCCTCCGTCCGGCCGGTCCAACCCCGTTCTATACCGATGAGCAAGCCTGTCCCGAGCGCCGCGAATAAATTCCACAATACGTCACCCTCCTCCATTGGCCACAAATTTACTGATCACGGTAATGATATGTTTAATACAAGGTATAGAAATATCCGGCCACAACATAGATTCCTTCCGGGAATTAGCTGCCCTGCCCCGGTAAAATTATTGACCAAGTGCAACCGGGTGGCCCCTTGACTACCAAATAATAAAGAAACAGCAAAATCATGTAGCAGGTTCTGCCAGGTCTGGTAACAGTAAGAGAAGGGTCAGAAGTGCGGTTCTTCGCAAGGTGTCGTCAAGGTAGATTTTTTCGTTTGGGCTGTGTGCGCCCTCGCCGACGGCCCCGAGACCATCAAGGGTGGCCGTATACTGGCTGGTGAGATTGCCGTCCGAAGCCCCGCCGGAGGTGCCCTCGTGCAGGTCGAGATCCAGCAGCTCGGCACAGGCTTTGGCTTTGGACCACAACCTGCTGTTGCGCCGGTTCTTGGTCATCGGTTCCCGGCCAAAACCGCCGGTTACCTCGACTGTAACGCCCTCGGTGGAAGCCGTCAGGTTTTTGATTTTCTGTTCCACTTTCCGGGCGTCTTTTTTGGTCAATACGCGTACATCCACATCGGCGGAACTCTCGGGCGCCACCACGTTCGTACTGATACCGCCGTCGATTTTCCCGACATTGACCGTGATACCATTTTCCGGATCGTTGAGCTCAAACAGTTTCTGTATCAGGTAGGATAACTCCAGGATGGCACTTCGTCCCTTTTCCGGTTCCAGCCCGGCGTGCGATGATTTCCCGGTAACCCGGATATCGTAGTGGGCAACGCCCTTGCGGCGTGTTTTGATCCTCCCTTCCTCCCCCAGCGAGGGTTCCAGCACATACACCCGCTTCATCACCCGGGCCAGCAGCCTGATCCGTGATTTGGAGTCCCGGCTCCCGGTCTCCTCGTCCGAATTCAGGAAGAGGACAGGTTGAATTTCGGGGGTGAGGCGGAGGTCACGGAGTACTCTCAGGGCGGTCAGCATCATGGTGACCCCCGCCTTCATGTCGTAGCTGCCCGGTCCGGCTACGGAATGCTCATCCCGTTCGAACGGCATCTTCTGCAGGGTCCCCTCCGGCCACACGGTATCGATATGGCCGAGCATCATCTGGTACCCGGAATCTGAACCCCGGGGTCGGCGGGCTAGCAGCTGGCCCCCGCTCTTGTCACCGGGAAAGTGTACGGTCCTGTAATTCAGTTTTTCCAGCTCACTGGCCAGGTACTCCAGGAGCCGGCGGTGCAGCTGGGGCCGGTGGGGCGGGGTCTCCATGCTGATCAGCGTTTCCAGGGTGTTCACAAACCATGCTTCCTGCTCCCGGCAGGCCTCAAGTATGGCATCTGCTGTTTGAACCTCGTTCATATACCTACTTTTTGAACTTTTTGGGGAAAGGGAACGACTGTGTTTCCCTGATTACGCTGAAACGGTCGGGGTAGAGGTAACTCATCAGCGGGTGATTGTAGATCATCTCGTTGTCGTCGCGCGACGGTTTGCGAATAAAGTCATCATCGGCATGTGCCGCCGTGATTTCCCCGAGAATAAGGCTGTTGACCCCGAATCCGTCGACAAATCGTTCCAGTTTGCACTCGAGGTAAAGATATCCCTCCTCCAGGAAAAAGGGGTCAACGCCGTCGGCCGGGAACCGGGGTATGCTCTCCAGCTCCGGCTTGGTATCGTCCTCCCGCCGCCGGGTGGCCGTCAGAGAGGCAAAAATCACCTGGTCCGGCTTCGGGTAGGTAACGGTAAACTCCCCGGTGAGCTTGATATTCTGGTATGTGCTGTGGCGCGGGGTGCAGACAAAACCGAAATAATTCTTCCACCCCAGAGGAAAGGCCATATGTTTCGGGGCAAAGTTTGGGATGTCATCTTCGTCCAGCGACCCGATGATGACGAGGGGGTTCACCGTGTAGACTTGTTCCCATAAGGTGTCCAGGTCCAAGGTGGAAATGTTTTGTTGCTTTTTATCCATGGTGTTACCGGTTTATCGTTCTACAATTTGTTTCAGGTCCCAGGCTTCATGCAGTCCCAATATCCGTAGGACTTCGTAAAATATTTTCGGGGGATTGGTGATGCGTACCGTTCTCTTCCTGGTCAGCAGCGAATGGAGAAAAATTATCGCTTCGCTGTTAACAAACCGGGCTTGTTCCATGTCAAGATGTAGCTCTTCCCCCTGCTGCAGCAGTTTTTTGATTTCCCGGACCTTGTTCAGGTTGAAATCACTCATTAAACGTACGTTCAGCCGATTATCTTTTCTCGAATATTTCATGATACTCATTGAATATAAATTGTTTAATATCGGTAGCCATCGCAGAGTAGGTGGTAATCAGCGAGAAATCGATCGGAACCAAAATTTTTTGAAGGCGCAGGTAGTCTTTTTCGCTGTATTTCATCGGCATGAGGCCGGCAAAGATAAACCCGTTGCGGTGCAGCCATTCCACGGTTTCTTCATTATCCCTGTGTTGAAGCGGGATATCAATATAGATGGCATTGAGATCGACCTCTTCCAGGCTCCGCAACATGCTGTGTGCCGCGGTAATAACGTTATTCCCGATGTTTTTCACGACCACCATCGCCGTCTTGTTGCGGTAGGTGAACTCCAGGTCCAGCTCTGTCTTACCGGGGCTGCCCTGCCCGTTCACCTCGCCTTCCAGCAGGGCGGGGGTTATATCGAACAGCCGGTAAATCTGCTGCAGTATGGACCGGTACCGGGAGGGAAGCCAGACCTGCGGATTCCTCTTGCTGGTCAGCGGAAGATAATCAACCAGCAGGGATACCGGCTGGGGATGATCGGCTACAAAATCCTTGTATTTGGCCCCCTTGGTAACCCCCACTAGCAGTGCGGTACTTACAAAATCAAAGTTGTGGTTCACTCTCTGGCTGATTTCATGAACGGTAAGGGCCAGGCCGTAAAGCCCCTGTAATCCCCGTTTTTTGCTCGTATCGATCAGCTCATTCAGCATTCGGGTCATCAGTCCTTGTTGCCGATGCGGGGGCGATACGACTGCTTCCGCCACTTCACCCACCATGGAATCGGGATCCTTGATGACAGAGAAATAACCCACCGGCCGGCCTTCTTCTGTTCGTACGATGGTGCCGAACTTTTTGCCGTGTTCGAGGGCCAGTTCATTCTGTTTGGGAAAATAGAGCCCCTCCTTGCTGTAGGAGTAGTGGTAAGAGCGGTAGATCAGCTTGGCAATATCCTCCGCATCCTCTTTGGTCGCTGCGGCCAGTGTGTAGGAATGATCATCCCCGGCCGTACCGTCGGCGGTATCCTCTTCCCGGTAGGTATTCAGGTTTTGGACCGCGAGCTGTTTAACCAGTCGGAATTCCTTGCCCTGCTTGCCGCGGTTAAGGAACAGAAAGTGGTCGGTAAGATTGCGAACAAGTTCCAGGCCGGCGCCTTCAAAGTCGCCTTCGTTCATTGCTTTCTCAGGAGAATACCGGTAGCGGTCGGGATCGAAAGGCTCGCCCGATTCCTGGATGATGATTTCAAGCTGCGGAACAGAGTATCGGTACCAAATTTCGATATATCCATCGGTATCGGGATAGGCAAAAAGAATCATGTTGGTCAGCAGTTCATCCACTGCCAGTGTAAACCGGGCAGCCTCATTGTAGTCCATTCCCATGTTTATACACCACCGGTAGGTGAAGTCGGTGGCCGTTTCGATCGCTTTAATATGGGCTTCCAGGTATATATACGCTTCCATATGGAGCTCCGATTTTGTTGCACTTGATCCCGGCAAAGCCGGTCAGGTACAACCCGTACAGCATTTACTCGATAGTCCGCTTCGTTTCGACCAGCATCGTTGCCGACTGGTCCGACATATTATTGAAGTAGGTAACAAAACGCTCTGTTTCCATGCTTTCGTAGGGTTCCAGGTTTTGCGCCCACCGGTAACCGATAGGCTGGTACCAGAGGGAGGCGGTAACCTGCAACGGCTGTTCGACGTTCTCCAGTGGCACACGGTAGGAAACCCGGTCACGGCCGCCCGTAAAGGTTACATCCCGGTAGGCACGGCCCTGAACGGCGATATCCTCCCCGGCTGTGGTTTTATCAAACCCATCGGGCAGGATCCGGTTGTCTTTAATAAAACGAACGGCAGTCAGCAGGCCGGTAGTAACCTGGTCATCGGGACCGACCATTATCGTTTCATAGATCTGTATCTGATCGCTGCTGTGTATCTCGTCGTAGTGCGGTTCATAATGACGAGGATTACTGTCGTTGTCATTGCCGAAAATCGCTCCGTCTGGTTTCAGTTCCCCCGATTCAAACAGCACATGTCCCGACCGGTCTTTAACGGTAAAGCGGATCCAGACCCTGCGCGAGGGATAGGCGGTGGGGAGCTTGTGCCCCGCCAGGTTTTGAACCGAAACATCCGCCCTGAGCTGGTTATCGCGAATTTCGATGTCATCAATGGTAATACGGGCCGTCTTGTTCTGAAGATGATCCAGTGTTCGTTCCACGGCCGAATTCATCTCGTTGGGCAGCGCCTGCACGCCCAGTTCATCCCGGTAGCGGTTCAGCATTCGCAGCATAAAGAAGTTCCCCCCGCGAAATGAGTGACGGGAGACCTCTTCCCGCGGTTCACCCAGTACCGATGAGATGGCGACAGGCTCCCCGACTACCGGCATGTGACATGACTGGCAGCTTTGGCTGTTCACGAAGCTGCTGTGCTTCCACTCCAGGTAGGGTACCTGCTCCGGTAACTCTCCGATCACTTCCCCGTCCGGTCCCAGGGATTCGGTGATCAGGGTGTGGCAGGTTGCACACAGCTCGGAACGCTGGATATGTTTGGACTGCTTCTGGCTGAACCCGGTGGAGGAGTGCATAATGCCGGAAAGGCCCTGGTCTACGGGATAGGGGCCGAAAATCTGCCGGAATCCCATGGCCGAAATCGTATCGATTGCAAACCGGCCGACAAAGCTTTCTCGCGTTCCCAGCTTTTCTTCCGTGATCTGGTGACAGGTGGTGCAGGATACCCCGTCGGATGCCAGGATGTTGGATCGGCTGACCGCCCAGTTCACGGGGAGATTTGCAAATACCCCGGCCTGTTCATTGTTGTAGACCGATTCATAATGCGCCATCGGCATGTGGCAGGTCGAGCACTCCTGCTCGATATGCGCCTGCGAACCGGGATGATCCGTAATTTCGCGCCGTACGGCAGCCTGCCAGTAAGGATCGCGGGCCGAGTTGGCCATCATGGAGGAACGCCAGTCGATCCCAAATGAGATATCTTCGCCCGAGGGAGTTACGATTCCGTTGTGGCAGCTCATGCAGGCATCGGCGGTCTGAAACAGGTTTTTATGCGGGTTTTGGGTCTCCGCCCGAAGTGCGGCTGTATCCTGCAGCGACTCATTGATGGAACTACCCACCAAGAGCAGCAGGAGAGGGGGCGCAAGTAGCAGCAGTGATCGTGTTGTCATCATACTCACCATTTCATTCAACAAAGATAGTTATCTGTTATATCCTGTCTAGATCTCACCATCCTTCAAATAGTCCACCGTCAAACCAGTCCCACAGCAGATATACCATAACCTGTGTATCGCGGGTGGGGTCGTCCGCCGGAATGCGAACACCCACGTTCAGCATGATGTGCTGGCGCGTGTTTAGGGTTACCTGTAGCTGGGGCACGAGGTCCCACTGGGTTTCGGCCCCCGATTCGAGTTCACTCGCGCCCAGCACTTCTACCATGGGAGACCAGGTTCTTCCCCACTGTCCCCGGGTAAGGCTTTTGCCCAGTGCAGCCCGCCAGAAAGCCTCTTCCGCGGCTTTACTCCTGATCATCGGCAGTTCGAGGCCGCCCTGCATCTGAAGAAAGGTGCCCGCCGGCAGTATCTGGCCGTATGAGGCAAACGGTTCCAGGATGGTCGTGCCTTTACCAAATCCGGTGGCGCGATCACCCGTCGGCAGAATTACTTCCCCTGACAGGCTGAAAATAGACCCGCTCTTGAGATTGTGGTACAGAGCTCGTTTTACCCCCAGAGCCACATCGCCCAGCTGCCCGCCATTCCATCCGCCGATCGCAGACTCCTGAAAGCCGAAGGGAACAACCAGTTCAAGCTGGTTCCTGGCACCGAATCGCTGCTCATAAACCAGCTCATTCATGACGGCCCCGGTGTTTTCGATATCGATGGCGCTGCTGAGGACCGCTTCATCCTCCGGGTACGCTTTTTCGGTAACCAGGGGACGCGGCAGGTTCAGTTCACCGCGCGGCCAGTCCTTATCCGTACAAAGTGTGCGGATATGGTCCATAATACGCTGCAGCTGTTCGGTAGAGAGTGCCTCACCAAAGGCGGGCATGTCACTGGCGAAACCGCGTACCGGGCCGCCCTGGTGGGCAACGGCAATCCAGTCCGCATCCGGTTCCCGTGTGGCGAAGTTGCAGTCGGAAAAGTCCGGTGTGGGAGTCTGAAAACCAAGCTGGGTCTGGGCTGCCCCCCACCCGTCAATACCGTGGCACGTGGCACAGGCCTGCTTGTACAACACCCGTCCTGACCTGGTTTCAGCTTGCACTGAATCTGGGTGTAGCTCCCCGCTGTTTACCCGTTGCACTGACGGGCCGTTTTGTACAGCGGCGAATGAAATCATGAACAGGAAGAAAGGGAGAAGGATCGGGAGATAGCGGGCAAATGGATAGCGTTTCATATGCAAATCCTCGATGGTTACAGAAACAAAAAATATCGTTCAATCTACCTGTACCATACATTTTCCGGACCTAACTGCGCAAAAGGAGATCCCCCACAAGTATGTAGGACTATTCCCTACCTGTGAAAGGGAATGTTCTTAGGTATTCCGGAGCTGGCGGGGAAGGGAAAGGGATTAGTAAATCTTAGCATAAATAAAATCAGCAGGTTGCCGTCAATGTGAGCCATGGTAAGTCTGCTTCGGTTGGGTATCACCGGAACCACCGGTGACGGTCGTGCCGGATCAACTTTTCTTCTGTTTCTGGTAAATTGGATGGGTTCTGTTGTATAAAGAGATCCCGTCTGTTTCCGGCAGTTTTTCGTGGCTCCCGACGACCAGGAATCCCCCGGCTTTCAGACGGGGATCCAACCGATTAAGGAATTCGTGCTGTCGTTCCTTGCTGAAATAGGTGAACACCAGGTTACGGCACATGATGAGATCGAACACGGTATCGGGTATTGACTTGGCAATATCACGCCGTTCAAACCGGACCATTCTTTTGAGCGGGTCCCTGACCTGGTAATCCTCTTCCGGCGTATCGACCGGAAGGAAAAAGCGGTCAATTTCCCCCTGCTTCAGCTCGTTTAGCGCGCCCCGTGGATACCGGCCCTTTCGTGCCCGCTCCATGACGGCGGGATTCCGGTCGGACGCGATAATAAGAGCGTCCGTGGTTGAAATTGCTTCAATGTTCGCTGCCAGCTGGCGAACGATGATTGCCAGGCTGTAGGCTTCCTCCCCGTTGCAGCAGCCGGCCGACCAGGCGCGGAATGGCACGTTCCGGTTTCGAGTAAGCAGGTCGGGCAACAGGGTGTCCCGCATGAAATCCCATACGCCCCTGTCGCGAAAAAACGAGCTGATTGTGACATCACACATGCGGTCAAGACGGGCCCACTCCTCCGGGTTTCTCTCCAGGTACTCCCGGTATGCAGGGTATCCTCCGGTCAACGCCAGTTCCTGCATGCGTTCGCGAATTCGTTTCAACACCTGTTGCCGGGGCTTTCGAAATCCTTCCCAGCGGTATCCCAGCCTGGGAAGGGCCCACTGAAGGAATTGTATCTCCTGCTCACTGCTCATGGGGAAAACGGTTTTTATTGCCTGGGGAACGCACGGTTGTCAACGATACCATACCGCATGACGGCAGGTCACACCATCAACGCAGCAGAAGAACCAATTTCGCAGCCCACTACACTACACCCTGTTGAATTTATTTCTTCCTAAAATCAAAGTAACTTTTTACTTACCCTGGCATTGCACAAATTTAAATTAATTCTTGTGAGAGATGCAGGTTAGAATCATCGCCCTTATTCCGAAAGTCTCAGGACCGCGGCCCGAACTCCGTTGACCACCTGTGCCATTCGCTCATAGTCCAGGGTATCCGGGGTATCACGGGCCGTGTGATAGTTGGGATTTCGGTAGAATGCGGTATCGGTGATCATGGCAGCCGGGTAGCCCGCCCACCAGTAGTTACAGTGATCCGACAGGGCGATGCCCGGCAACAGGCGCGGGGCATTGATCGACACCACAGGAAGAGGGGAGGCGGCGCGCATCGATTCTCGTATCGTGCGTACCAGCCGGCGCTGAAACAGCTTGCCCACCACCGCAATAAAATTGCCCCGATCGGGATAAAACGGCCCCAGCAAGCCCAGCGGATAAGATTGGCTGCCTTTCTCATCCCGGAAATAGCCGATCATCTCCAGCGCCAGCATGCACCGCAGGTTTACATCGTTATCTTTCAGCGATTTGGCATGCACATAGCTGCCCATGCTGCGCGTATAATAGTAGGGCGGTTCTTCCAGGGGGTAGGAGACCAGTTCCACGGTTATCGGCAGATCATCCTCAGCAAAAAGTCGCGCCAGTTCCAGCAGTCCCGCCACCCCGCTGGCGTTGTCGTCGGCACCGGGATAGGGCCCGGCCACATCGTAATGTGCACCCACGACAATACGCTCTTCCGTCTCGGGGCCCAGAAAGGCGCGAACATTCCGAACCGGCATGGCGATGCCCGCCACCGTATAGGACTGATCGGAGACCTCCTGCACCGTGGATGAAAACTGGTCGGCAATATAGTCAGCCGTCCGATCCATGTTTGCCGGGTGACCCGCGTCTCGGGGTCCCAGGTCCTTCGCCAGGGCATATACATGGGTTTTTAATCGTTCAGGGTCGGCCTTCATCTGTCACCTGTCCCACTCTTACCTTTTTACGATATTCAATACAACAGTTAACTTACGGAGACCGCGCCAAGTTGCAAACCGGAACCGTGCAGTGGTCCCCGTCGTTAATGATGCTACCTGCGGCAGAACAGGTGATCGTGTTCCGTTGGGATGCATTGAGGGTTCGGGAACCTTTCTACACACCTGTTTCGAGATTCTGAATGCAGGTCAATTTCAATCTTTCCGGTAATACTCTTACCATATGGTGATGACGCAAGAAAACAGCAAGCAGCCTCAGCCATTTTCCGGGGACCACACGCCCCATGATCTCCTGGTCCTTTCGGTAATTTCCTTCCTCGTTTATGCGGCCATAGCATGGGTGATATTCACATTTTTGCATGAAGGACCGATGCTCGAGACACTCACCACCGGGATATCACCGGGAAACCAGCTGCTGATCGGGTTAATGTCCGGTGCCTTCTGTGCAGTCACGATCTCTTTTTTTGCGGATCGCTCCCCACTTTCAGGCGTACTTGATGATTTTTACCTCTTTCGGGTCATCTCACAAACACCGTTCAGTTGGTTTGACAGGATACAGCTTTCCCTGTTTGCGGGGGTGGGAGAGGAACTGCTTTTTCGGGGCGCCGTCCAGCCGGTACTGGGTATCTGGATGACCACGATCATATTTGTGGGCCTTCACGGGTATTTCAAATTTCAGAAGCCGGGTCACATTTTGTTCGGGGCACTCATGTTCGGTCTCAGTATGGTTCTCGGTTACCTCTTCGAATACGCCGGATTGCTTGCAGCCATGAGTGCCCATGCTGTTTATGACGTCATCATGCTGCACTGGGTATCGCGGGACAAGTGACTGTTTGCACCGGTTTTCCGGTCACTGCCAAAAATTTTTCGATCTCCCGGCACATGGCCTTGGAATGCAGCCGGGCGTCAATGTGAATATTCCGGACTTGTCTCCCGCGTTGAAACCTTGTTTTTTGGGATGACAATCTCCCTGCGTTTCAGTACAAAGAACGTCATATCGTCGTTTTGTGCGCTTCCGTTCAGCCAGTGCTCCGAAGCACGGTATAGTTCGTTGATGATCTGGTCGGGATCGTCTGCGGCAAGCGACGAAAATATTTGTCTTACACGGCTGTACCCAATCATATCGCCGTTGTTGTTGAAAAGCTCCGGCAACCCGTCGGTCATAAACAGCATCACGTCTCCCGGTTGTATTGTAACATTCGATTTGCTGTATGGGTAATCGGTTCTGCTGCCCAGGGGCATCCCCTTGAGGGATACCTGCTCTACGGTCTTTGTTTCCGCCCTGTAGATCAGCGCCGGCGGCATGCCGGCACCTGCCAGCTCAAGTGTGTTGCCCGAAAGGCGCCCGACGGCAAATGCCATATAGTATTTGCGGAATCCCATCAGGCTGATCGAACG
>JAWVZC010000008.1:0-27003 GCA_033722415.1 Balneolaceae bacterium
ACACAGGGAAATATGGCTGAATTTTCTGAATTGTGGATGTTGGGCATGGTATTGGCAGCATTTGCCGGCGGAGCCTTCGGTAGTGCGCTGGGGGCGTTACCGGCGTTTATTTTCACCGGGTTCCTGGTGATGGCCGGGGAAACGGCAAGTATCCTCAGCGGCGACCTGCTGCAGGTGATATCGACCGGCGCCGATCTTTCGAACTCCAACTCCATCACCTCCGCGCTGGGTTTCGGACCGGTATTCGGCCCGCATATCAGTTTTGCAGCGGGGGCGGCGGCTTCGGCCTACTCCGCCAAAAAGGGATATATGGATACCGATTTCCCCTATCACGAAGCCAAGAACATCGCCTATGCCCAGGGCCCGAAACCCGATGTACTGTTCGTGGGCGGATTGTTTGGCATCCTGGGATACTGGATAACCACCATCTCCTCCACCCTGTCCCTGCCGTGGGATCCGATCGCCATTGCCGTGGTGCTTTCAGCGGTTGTTCACCGCGTGGCCTTCGGGTACCTGCTGGTCGGTGACGCCGAAGCAGGTCTGCTCAATATGAGTCCATTTGAAAACGAGGAAAAACGGGTCATCGGGGATGCGGCGGTCGAACATGGTGACAAGCAGGAACGGTTTACCGTGGAACCCTGGCTGCCGCACCAGTTCAAGTGGGGTGATGTGGGCATGCTGGGATTTGTAGTGGGGATCCTGGCCGCGTTCATCACCTACAAAACCGGCAGTGTATTTCTCCCATTTGGTATCAGTGCCGCCTCCCTGCTTTTCCTGAACTGCGGGGTGGCCAACATCCCGGTGACGCACCATATATCGCTGGTGGCCAGCACCGCCATGGTGGCGGCAACGGGCGGCGAGTTTGCCCAGAGCTCCCTCTTCTCAATGCTGCTGATCGGCGGGATTTTCGGGGTGTTTTCAGGCCTCTGCGGTGAGCTGATCCAGCGAATTTTTTACAGCCACAGCGACACCCACCTGGATCCCCCGGCCGCAGCGATCGTAATCGGCACGCTGCTGATCGCCGTCCTGGCCATGACCGGGCTTTTTGCCTCCAGCGCCTGGGTACCGATGCCGTAACAGCCAGCGCCGGGCGGTGAAAAGCATCGTTCAACAGTTCGACCGGTCGGTACCCCGGTTGACAGGTACCTGCCAATCATCCGGACTTGGTCGCATTGCGATTTCAGCATTACCGTCCTTACTTTGCACTGTTATTTTACCACCCCTTTTTCCTATATTGGGTACCTTCTGAATCAGGGCGCGCCGGGGCAGATGGTTCGCTCACACATATTCTGGACATCAGGTTTATCATTCTAAGACGCTGTGAACCCGGGCCCCGCTATCTGAGCTATTACCCAATTGGGAAACACTGAGAATCCTATTACCTGTTCACAGCGCTGTTTTGAGTTTATATAATAACCGCGTAAAACAACGAGGGAGAGTACGCACGACACTCCCATCTCATTATAAATCAAATCATTACATACATTCCATGAAGAAAATAATACCACTGCTTCTATTACTATTTCTGGGTATCGACAACCTCGAGGCACAAGAAACTATCATTATCAGTGACACCCTCAGCGGATGGCACAATAGCTGGGTGGCCGGTATTAACGCCTCGCAAGCCTCCTATTCCAACTGGGCCGGCGGTGGAGTTAACAACATCAGTGCCTCCGGAAATTCGACCTTCACCACAAAGTACCGCAAAGAGAAGTTTGGATACGGTTTTCTACTGGGTACCCGCTACGGGAAGTCGAAGATCGAGGGGCAGGGTACCCGCAAAACGGACGATCTTCTCTCCATCCGAAACCGTTTTACCTACGATCTTGCCAGCCACAATGGCACCTATTCACTCTACGGGAACGTAAATTTCCGGACCCAGTTCGACAAAGGTTTCGAGTACGAGGCGGCCCCGGACGGCAGTGACATCCTCATATCGCGGTTCATGGCACCCGCCTATTTTTCACAAGGCGTGGGCCTGGCGTATATCCCGTCCGACTTTTTTAGCGTGGAGGCCGGTTTGTCGCTCAAACAGACCATCGTTACCGACGGCGACCTGGAAACACTGTATGGGCTGGATGAGGGCGAATCGCTCCGGAACGAAGGCGGTTTTACGCTCGGGGCAGGTTATGAGCGTGAGATTATCACCAATTTCAACATCAGTTCCAGCGTAGAAACTTTCACCAACGTGAACCGGGCGATCTCGAGCACGGATATCTATTTCTCAAACCAGCTAACCGCGAAAGTCAACGATATCATTACGACCTCCCTGCGATTTGACGTGGTCTATGACGATGACTTTTCCAACGAGGTGCAGGTACTGCAGGTACTGTCACTGGGTGTTTCCTTCATCCTGATTTAGGGAATCCGGAATTTCGCGAAGCCGGCATCGGGATCCGGGCGAATGTTGGCCCGCGGGTTTCGGTGATGCATGCAGCCAGGTATAAAGCATGTTTGCGGGAATCGCTTCCTGCGGAATATCCATGGCAGTGTTACCGGAACCCGGCATGAGAAGGAAAGCCTCCGACTTTCCGGCCAGTGTTGCATCAGCAACCAGCGGCTGCGGGAACACATCCCGCGTATGGAAAGAAATGTTGTCCGGTCCGCATGGAATTCACGGGTTTCGGCCTGCGGGAGCAACACACGGGTCACCTTCCAAATGGCATCATGAACAGTTCCCGCCCATTTGATACCGACCAACTTATATTTTCGGAGTGCCGGAAGCAGTTTACATTCCCTTAAATTTTGCAGTAATTCCATCCTGATGATATCCGCTGTAAAATCGATATTGATCTGGAGTGCCGTACTGGTTCTCATTTTCCTGTGGGTGCCGGTGCTGGCAGTAGTGTATCTTTTTGATCGCGATCCCGCGCGGTATCGCACGGGACGCCTCTTCCGGGTACTCGGCAAAATGATTACGAAGGTGAACCCGGGATGGTCGATTTCCATCTCCGGCCATTGTGATATTGACAACCGCACCCCTTTTGTTGTAGTTAGCAATCACCTTTCAAATGCGGACATCCCGGTTATTTCGAACCTGCCGTGGGAGATGAAGTGGATCGCCAAAAAGGAGCTGTTTGAGGTCCCCTTTTCCGGGTGGATGATGAAAATGGCGGGGGATATCCCCGTAAACCGGCGCGATCCGAGAAGCCAGATATCCACCCTGAAACAAGCTGTAACGTACCTGCGCAACGATTGCTCCGTAATGTTTTTCCCGGAAGGCACCCGATCGCGGACCGGCAAGCTGGGGCGTTTTACCAACGGGGCTTTTCACCTGGCCGTGCGCGAGCAGGTTCCGGTACTGCCGCTCGTGATCGACGGCACCCAGCAGTGTCTACCCAAAAACAGCTGGAAGTTCGGCCCCGCACCGGAAATTAAACTGAAAGTACTGGACCCGGTACCCGTCGAAGGGTTAACGTCAGATGATGTAGACTCCCTGGCAAAAACGGTGCGGCAGCTAATGCTGGAACAGCTGGCCAAATGGAGAAAGCAGGACCCTTCAGAGATTGACGCGACAGCATAACCTTGGCACCTGTACCTTGCCACACCTGTTCACAGGTTATTCCTCCTCATCCAGGGCGAACTCGATAAGATAGTCATCCAATTTATGCTGCGGTATGATGTGGCTGTCGAGCTGCAGCTGTTCCACGATCTGGTTATTGCGCCGGCAGCATTTCTCATAAAACCGGTTTACCGATTCCAGGTCCTCCAGCAGCAGCTTCCCGATATACTGGTCCAGCAGCCCCTCTTCCCGGAAATATGCCATTACGGTATCCAGAAATGTGGTGGAAATACCGGTAAAGAAGTCCCGGAGGTCGCCCGTTTTCAGCACCTCACTGGCCGGGGTGGGCAACCGGTAGTCCATCGGGGTAAGATTTTTGAACAGAACCGGAGGCAGGCGGTGGGTGGAGGTGACCCGGTGTTCAACCACATGCAGCAGGCGCAGGATACCGCCCAGCGCTGTTCGCACCAGTGTATGCCCCTTGAAAGCACCAAAGGTATGCCAGCCGGAGCCCGGGGCCTTCTCCCGCATATTCAGGGTGAAACGCCAGTTGGCCTCATCCTCCCGGAAATGGATAAAATAGTAGGTCTCGGGCGATTTTTTGGCGTGATTAAATTCGGGACGGTGCCTGCGGATAAGTGCATTTTCCCGCAGCAGCGCCTCCTTTTCGCTGCCGCAAAGCTCCAGCTCAATATCGTGTACCATCCTGATCAGGCGTACGGTTTTGCGGGAAACGGACCCCACCCGGGCGCGCCGATACGTGAACAGACGGTTTCGTAAATTTTTCGCCTTGCCTACATACAGCAGGTCCCCCGTTCGGGCATACATTTTATAGATTCCCGGTTTTTCGGGAAGTTCCTCAAAAAAGGTACGGCCCAGCCGATCCTCCAGCGGGTTGTAGTGCGCGAACAGCCGTTGCTGCCTGCTTTTACTCATTCGGGTATCCAGCGGTTATTGGTTTTTCCGGATTAAAACCGTTCCCATCCGTTTCAGGTGGCATTAGCGGGAATCAGGGTGCCATAAAATAACTATATAATTTTTCGAATCGATTATCATTTTTCGTGAAGATTACATTAATTAACAATTACAAACTTCATAAAATAATGGGGGAAATTATGAGGAAGCTAGTTAATGCAGGGATCGTCACGTTTCTTTTCCTATTCACTACTGTTGCATTCGGACAATCAGAAGAGGCCAACTACCTTAAATTCGATTATGTAAAGGTGGATCAGGACAAAGTGTATGACTACATCAGCTATATGCGCAATACCTGGATTCCCCTCTACCAGGAACAGGTAAAAAACGGGACGATTGACAGCTGGAGCCTGTACCGGGTCTTTACCCCGGGGGGAGCTGCCGGGAAATATAATTTCGTGGTGATTACCTCTGCCGCAAGTCTGGAACCGTATGAGTCGATGCGACCCCGCGACATCCTGTCGATGAGCCAGAAAAACCAGCAGGAGATCCGCAGCATGATGAGCAAGGCCAACAGCATGCGAACGCTGATGTATACCGAATTCTGGAAGACGATCAACAAGATCGATGTCGAGGGTACTTCACCCCACCCGTCTAAGTATATGATGATCGACTTTATGAACGTGGTTCCGGGCAAGGAGTATGACTACCAGATGCTTGAGGATGAAATTGCCAAGCCGATCCACCAGGAGCGAAAAGACAAGAACCGAATGGCCGGATGGGAGCTTTTTACGATCATTACTCCTGCCGGTGAAGAGTATGGATACAATTTTGCCACCGGTAACTACTTCGAAGAGCTCGAAAATGTCGAGTTCGGGTTTACCGAAGATGTCATACAGAACGCACTGCCCGGGACCGATATCCCGGAACTTTTTGATACTATTTTCTCCACCCGGTCGCTAGTACACAGCCAGGTCTGGGAACTGGTGGAACGGGTGGACTAACTCCTGCCCGCATGACCAATAACCGCGGATCGGGTCAGGCCAGCCGAGCACTTTTGGCCTTTTGCCTGGCATGATTCGCGGTTTTTTATACCTGTTTCGGTTTCTTCTTTTGTAATTTCAGGCCAATTAATGATTTTCCCCTTCTTCTAACTACCCGTTCATCTACAACCGTTATCGATGAAGTATACAGCGGATCTGCACGTACACTCCCACTACTCCAGGGCCACCAGCAGCGACCTGAACCTCGAGTCGCTCTACCAGTGGGCCAAAACAAAAGGAATTAACCTTGTGGGGACCGGTGACTTCACCCATCCTGAGTGGTTCGACGAATTACGGAATAAACTGGAACCGGACGGCAGCGGTTTCTTCACCCTGAAGCATCCGCCGGAAAAACCCGCGATTCCCGGTGTCAAAACGCAGGATATTGAAGTAAAATTCTGCCTGGCGACCGAAATTAGCTCAATCTATAAATTTGACGATCGTGTTCGGAAGAATCACAACCTGGTTTACGCCCCCGACTTTGCAACCGTGGAACGGATCAACCACCGCCTCTCATCCATCGGAAACCTGGAGTCCGACGGTCGGCCTATCCTCGGGCTCCCTTCGCGCGACCTGCTGGAGATCGTCCTGGAGTCGAACAGTGAGGGGCGGGCCCACCTGGTTCCCGCCCATATCTGGACGCCGTGGTTTTCCACCCTTGGCTCGAAAGCAGGCTACGACAGTATCGATGCCTGTTTCCGGGACCTGACCGACCACCTGTTTGCGGTTGAAACGGGGCTCTCTTCCGATCCAGCCATGAACTGGCGCCTCAGCTCGCTCGACCGGTTTACCCTGGTATCCAATTCGGATGCCCACTCGCCGCGCAAGCTGGGACGAGAAGCAAACCGGTTTGACAC
Source organism: Balneolaceae bacterium (assembly GCA_033722415.1). Classification (GTDB taxonomy): domain Bacteria; phylum Bacteroidota; class Rhodothermia; order Balneolales; family Balneolaceae; genus JAMQKA01. The sequence goes on from JAWVZC010000008.1 coordinate 6,318, forward strand.
CGGCTTCCATTATAATGCACTGTTCGATGCACTCAAGACCGGCAACGGTTTCAATGGGACCTATGAATTCTATCCCCAGGAGGGGAAGTACCACCATGACGGCCACCGGAAATGTGACATCTCGTTCCCTCCCGACATTTCAAAACTGCATGAAAACCAATGCCCCGAATGCGGAAAGTCCCTCACTGTAGGGGTTTTGCACAGGGTGCATGACCTCGCTGACCGCAAAGTGTCCGACCGGCCGGCCGGTGCCGCCGGTTACAAATACATCATACCGCTTCCGGAGGTCCTTGGAGAGATCGAGGATCTTGGTCCGGATACCAAAACGGTTATGCGGAGATACCGGGACCTGATTTCAGAATTCGGCAACGAATATCGCCTGCTGCACCGGGTGCCGATAGCGGATATCAAACGATCCCGGGGGGAGGTGCTTGGTGAAGCGATCCGGAGAATCCGCGACAACGAAGTATACCCAAAAGCCGGCTATGACGGAGTCTTTGGGGAGATCCGGGTTTTTGAACCGGGAGAAATCGACCGGATTCGGGGGCAGCTCGGTTTCTTCGAACCGCTACAGGCGACCCGAGAATCGCCTTCGCCCGCTGCTGCTGAACCGGATGCCCCGCAGCATGGTCACCCGCCCGTCGTCCCGCAACAGGAGGAATCTCCTCGTCTGAATAACCAGCAGCAGAAGGTTATCCATTCACGGAATCATGCTACCATCGTAAAGGCGGGTCCCGGAACGGGTAAAACCCACACGCTTGTGGAGTGGATTGTGCACCAGGTGCAGTCGGGGCACTGCCGGGCTCACCAGATGCTGTCCGTCACTTTTACCAACAAGGCATCGGAGGAGCTGAGACAGCGATTAACCGTTCGGTTAGGCGATGCTGGCGATGCATTGACGATCGGTACATTTCATGCCATTGCCTGGCAATTGCTGAGGGAGAAAGAACCCCACCTCAACACGATTTATGATTCGGCATCCCGGAGTATGACGCTTCGCATACTGTTTCCCGGGCTCAAACCGGAAGAACGATCACGGCTTGATGAGAAATTAACCGATCATTTAGAACTCTGCACGATCCCGGACTCCTCACTGGAACCGTACATCGCACAGTACCTGCGCCACCTGGAACATAACGGGGCCGTCGATCTTTCGGGCATAATTAAACGGTTGGTTAATGTACTGGAAAGCGACGAGGTATACCGGGAATCCCTTCAAAACCAGTTTCGTGCCATTGCCGTGGACGAGTTCCAGGATATCAATCCCGTACAGTACCGGCTGGTATCTGCGCTGGGCGGCGGTGACAACCAGCGGCTGCTTGCCATTGGTGACCCGGACCAGGCCATTTACGGGTTCCGGGGATCCGATCCCACCCTGTTCTTCAGGTTCGGGGACACCTTCGATGCCGGGGAGGTGACCCTTACGCAGAACTACCGCAGCACCCCACAGGTACTGGAGGCAGCCGGTTCCGTGATTCGCCAGAATCATGATAACGTGGCGACCCGGCTGCGCCCCACCAAAGACGATGGCACCACGATCACGGTTCATGCATCCGACAATCCATATGACGAGGCCGGCTATATCCTCGACCAAGTTGAGCGGTATATCGGCGGTATTGACAGCCTGGCCTCTGGGTCGCACACCGACAGTGAACATTCCTACGGCCTTTCGGACATCGCCGTGCTCTTCCGGACCAACGCCATTGGTGATACGCTCTTCCGGTCATTCCTGAAGGCGGGGATTCCCGTAACGTTCGGGGACGGCACCTCCTTTTTTTCGGAAGAGCCCTTTACGGCTGTTTCGAGGCTCCTCCGGTTACTTAAAAATCCCGCAAACCACGTTGTTCTGGCCGACCTCCTGTCGGAATCGTACGGGTGGAGCCAGGCCCAGATCACCTCGCTGCTGCGTGATGCACCGGCGCAAAACCTGTTTGGCGTGAACGCCGCTGATCACATATCGGAACCGCTGCGGGACGATCTTCGGGAGATCGACACGCTGCTGGAAACAGTCGGTAATCGAATCGATACCGGAGAGTTAAGAGAAGCGGTTTCCGTGATTTGCTCCGAGCTGATGCCGGACGACCTGCTCACCTCCTCCCAGCTGCTGAAAAAGGAGACCCTGCTGGAACTGGCAGCCTCCCACAAGGGTTCCGTATCCGACTTCCTGGAGCAGATGCAGCTGAATCCCTATACCGATGCCGGGCGGCTCTCCGCCGAGGGGATCCACCTGCTGACGTTCCATGCGGCCAAGGGCCTTGAATTCCCGGTCGTGTTTATCGCGGCTGCCGAGGAGGAGATCACACCCCTGCTGCGGGAAGGAACCGTTGTGGAAGAGGAGCGGAGGCAGTTCTATGTGGCCATGACACGGGCGGAAGAGAAACTGCAGATCACCTATGCCCGGGAACGGAAAAGGTATGGGGAGTTACGACAGATGGAACCGTCACGTTTCCTGTCGGAAATACCCGGTGAACTGAAACGAATTAGAGCGAAAGAGGAGGAGACCCAGCCAGGGGTAGACCGGGGGGAAAGCGCCGAGCAGCTGGGCCTTTTTTGATCTTGGAAACGGAATCAACGTACCGGATTACCGGTACAGAAGCTACCATCCCAAATATTCAGATACAATTTCTGCAGGGTGCCGGGCTTTTCGGCCGGTACCGTCCGCAATCTGGTGCCGGCAGGAGAACCCGGGAGCACAGATGAGCGCGTCTTCCGGAAGATCCCGCAGTGCCGGGAAGAGTACGAGCTCCCCGATATCCATCGACACCCGGTAGTGGTCCTGCTCATATCCGAAACTACCGGCCATGCCGCAACACCCGGTGTTGAGATCAGCCGGTTCAAAACCCGCTTTTTCCAGTAATTCAAGGGTGGGTTCCATGCCTACCATCGATTTGGCGTGGCAGTGCCCGTGTACAAAGATTTCAGGGCGATTACCGGCGGGTGTAAACTTCCCGCGTTTTACCGCGAACTCTTCAAACTGGTAGGTATTGCCGGCTACCGTCTCGGCCATGGAAAGCTGGTGATCGGGACAGAGATCCAGGTATTCATCCCGGAGCGTCAGAATTTCCGACGGTTCCAGTCCAACAATTGGAATTTCGCGTTCGGCATAATGGTAGAGCCGGGGCAGGTTTTCGACGGTCAGCTGCCGGGCGCGTTCAACCAACCCTTTGGATAACTGCGTACGACCCAGCTGCATGATATCGGGCACAATAACCCGGTACCCCCATTGTTCAAGCAGCCTTACTGCCGCCTTGCCGATACCGGGTTCATGGTAATTGGTGAAAATATCGACCAGAAGCAGAACCTCACCGGTGCCTTCAGCAGCTTTATTTCGGTTGTTTAACCACGACAGGAACGTTTCAGAAGCAAATTCCGGGAGATTTCGCTGGCGATGCACACCCGCAAACCTGCCGAGCAGCTCCTTGCCGACATTGCTGTTCAATAACCAGTTGGTTAATTTCGAGAAGCGGCTCGCCATCGGGTATAGAGAACCCGCCTCCCCAAAAAAATACTCCGATAACGATATGCCGTTCGCCTCGTGCCAACCCTGCATGAACTCCGCTTTCATCCGTGCCATATCCACGTTGGCCGGGCACTCGCTCTTGCAGGCCTTGCAGCTTAGGCAGAGATCGAGAGCATCTTTCAGCTCTTCCGACCGAAATGCCTCTTTTTGACGCCCCGAAAACAGTTGCCGAAACAGGTTAGCCCGTCCCCGGGTGCTGTCTTTCTCCTCCCTGGTGGCCATGTATGACGGACACATGGTGCCCCCGCTTTCAGCCAGTTTTCGGCAGACTCCCGCCCCGTTACAGAGTTCCAGCGCCTCCCCGAAGCCCTTTTCGGGCCGCCACTGGAAAACAGTATCCACATCGGGCCTGCGGTAACTGGAGGGAGAAAAACGCAGGTCCTCATCGATCGGCAGGGGATTCACGATCTTGCCCGGGTTGAACAGGTAGTTGGGATCCCAGATCTCCTTGGTCTTCTGCAACAGGGGGATCATTTCAGGGCCCAGCACCTTTTCGATGTATGGTGCCCGCGCCCTTCCGTCCCCGTGTTCCCCGGAAAGGGAGCCGTTGTAGGACCGAACCAGGTCGGCAATCTCACCGGCCATCGTCTTCATTTTGCTAATGCCCTCTCGGCTATGGATATCGATGACCGGCCGAAGGTGAAGCTCCCCGACCGAGGCGTGGGCATAGAACACGCAGCTGGTATCGTGTTTGTCAAGTAGCCGCTGGAAATCGTCTACATAATCTGGCAAATCCGCAACCCGCACGGCCGTATCTTCACAAAATGTCGGAGAGGCGGAGTCGGACCCCAGCCCCATCAACAGGCCCAGGCCCGCCTTTCGTAGCTCCCAGACCCGCTTGACCTCGTCGGGCCGTGTAAGGACCGGGGCAGAGTAGCTGAATCCGTCGCTTACAAGCTGCTTTTTGAGGGTCGCCGCCTTCTCCTCCAGTTCCTGCCTGTTGCTGCCCTCGAGCTGAACAATTAGGATGCAGCGCGGCTCCCCGTCCAGGAAAAACCGGTTTTTCCGCTGCTCAATGTTGCCCTTCGTGGCATCCAAGAGGATGTCATCCACCAGCTCCACGGCTGCCGGATCATGGTTCACGATTTCAACGGTGGCCTCCATCGCCTTTCGGAGCGTATCATAATGGGGTACCACCATCACTTTCTCGGGATCGAGCGGAGAAAGATTTAGTCTGGCAGACGCAGTCATCGCCAGGGTGCCCTCGCTGCCGCACAGCAGTTCCGCCAGGTTAAACGGGCGCCCTTCGGGATCAAACGGCTGCATGGTGCAGAGCCGGTCGAGCGCATACCCGGTATTGCGGCGGATGATTTCCGGGTGCGGATAGGCTTCCAGAATCTCATCCCGGTGCTGTTCAACCAGGGAGAGCATACCGCGGTAGATATCTCCCTCCAGAGACTTGAGCTGTTTTTTCTGTTCCAGCTCTCCGGAAGTTAGCGGTTTGAACACGGCGACCGACCCGTCGCTCAGTACAGCCTCAATCTCCAGGATATGGTCCCGGGTGGTACCGTACTTGATAGAGAATGACCCGCAGGAGTTGTTACCGATCATGCCCCCCAGCATGCACCGATTGGTGGTGGCCGTGTCCGGGCCAAACAGCAGCTGATGTTTGGCGGCCTCCCTGTTCAGCGTATCGCGAATGACTCCCGGCTGCAGGTGTACCCTGCGGTGTTCCGGGTCCAGTTCCAGGATTTCGGTCATATGACGCGAAACGTCCATGATCACCCCATCGCCGGTTGCCTGTCCCGCCAGGCTGGTACCCGCACTTCTCGCCGTAATACTAAACCGTTCTCGGTTGGCTTTCAACACCAGCTGCCGGATGTCATGAAGTGATTTCGGGAACGCCACTCCTTTGGGAATATCCTCGTACATCGAGGCATCGTTGGCGTAGAGGCGGCGCGTCTGGGTATCGGTGTGAATGGGGATGGAATCTGGCATGCAGCTGCAGGTTGGTTAGGGGAAACACTACCCTAACGTAAGAAATTAACGGCAGCAGAAAAACGGGAATTGAATGAACTGCAAACGGTGTGTGTCCATTACAGCACCGGCTCTCAGGCGGAGGCGGAAGCAAGTTCAAAGTTGGTTTCCGCCCGTTTGACGATCTCATCCCCGATGGCGAGTCCGGCCGTAGCGGCGGGACTCGGGGCATTCAGTACATGAATCTCGCTCCGGGTTACCTTGAAATGGAAGTCATCCAGGATATCTCCGTTGGGTTTGAGCGCCATCGCACGTACCCCCGCGGGTGACGGTTTCAGGTCGGAAGTGGTAATGGCCGGAACCAATTCCTGAAGCCCTTCGACAAAGGCTTTCTTGGAAAAGGAGCGGAAGTACTCATCCAGTCCCATCTTCCAGTGTTTGCGGGCCAGGTTCCAGAACCCAGAATAGTTGAGCGTTTCGATCGTCTCGTTGAGGTTAAACGAAAGCCGGTTGTATCCCTCGCGCTTAAAGGCAAATACGGCATTGGGACCGCACTCCACCCCGCCCAGCACCATCTTGGTGAAATGTACGCCAAGAAACGGGAATTCGGGGTTCGGCATCGGGTAGATCAGTCCGTTTACCAGCTTTTCCGCCTCGGGAACCAGCTCGTAATACTCTCCTCGGAACGGTACGATCTGGATATCGGGCCGCAAGCCTGCCGACTCCGCCACATGGTCGCTGTAGAGGCCCGCACAGTTGATCAGGTGATCGGCTTCAAAATGATCGGTGCTGGTTTCGACAACCAGAGACCCGTTCATATTCCGAATATTGGTCACCTCCTGGTTGAACCTGACCTCGTTGCCGTTGGCTACAACCAGTTCCTTCTGTTTTTCACATACTCCTATAAAATCGACAATACCTGAACAGGGAACATGGATCGCCTTCACCCCGTTGGCATAGGGTTCGATCTCCGCCAGCCGCTCCGGGCCGATCATTTCGATACCCTCGATCTGGTTGATCCGGCCGGTTTCATAGATCTTTTCCAGCCGGGGGATATCCTTTTCATCGGTGGCGACGATCACCTTGCCGCAGATTTCGTAGGCCACATCGTGTTTTTCACAAAATTCGACGAGCTGGTGTCGACCGTTCACACAGTTTTTGGCGCGATAGCTGTTCGGCTTGTAGTAGATGCCCGAGTGGATGACCCCGGAGTTGTGACCGGTCTGGTGGGCGGCCACCCGGTTCTCTTTATCCAGTACCAGGATGTTGAGGTCGGGATATTTTTGGGAAAGTTTATAGGCTGTTGAAAGCCCCACAATACCGGCTCCGACAATGATGAAATCGTACTTCATGGATGTAGATGATAAAGTATGGTTAACAGCTTAATGAGGTCCGAAACCGTTCGTGACCCCGGTCGCTCCCGGTTCTGCACTCCCATCCCCGGTTCGAAACGTGCTGCGCGTTATCCTAAACAGCTCCCTGCACATAATAAACAGAAAAGGCAGATAAACATACCGGCCTTTTCCATTATAAACAAAGTTTAATCTTTGTACCGGCATTATTTTCGAGCATGCAGGGTACCGACCTGTTATTTCTACACGGTATCATGCATTGACGGACGGATGCCAGCAATGAAGAGCACGCAAGTCGCTGTTCTATTGCTGTCTCTATTCGCAAAACGGGTATGCCGATTCATTTAAGGTCAATATTCGGCGCGTCGAGGCAGATTAGTTCACATTTTCGGCTTCCGGGATCGGGAAACTGACCCACACGTTATCGCCCGGCCGGTCAAGCGGAAGCCGGCCCAGGCGGTCGCCCGTGTTACGCGGTTCGGCCGAAAGAAACCGGTACATCTCCCGCCCGATCATACCGTGATTGATGTACCACAGGCCCATGTCGACACGAAGCCCGGAGACGGTGCCGGTGACCAGGGTACTGAGATTGGGTCTCGTGGGATTGTCAAGCACCGCCTGTAGTTCGGTGTTGTTGGGATCGTTCTCATCCTCGATCTCCAGTACGTTGCATCCGCTGCTCCAGGCTACAACAGCCAGGATCAACATCAAAATTATGGGTCTCAGTATAAGTAGTTTTTTTCATGATAGCTCACCGCGTAAGTTAAAATTCGATATTCAAGTAGGCGTAAAACTGCCTTGATGAGGGGAATGGCGTGACCTCTACCCCGCGCCCGATCGGCTGATTTCCAAAATTGGACACCTCGGGATCGTAGCTGCCGTACGGGGTGATCGTAAAAGGGTTGATGGGCGACACCCCGAAGCGCCCCCCGGGATGCCCGGTGACAGGGAACTGAGTACCGATGCGGGCACGTCGTAGTAGAGCCCGATTTCCCGCATTCTCAGGTACGATGCATCCTGAACAAAGTGATTGACACTGAGTCCCAGCAGGGCAAGTCGTTTTTCCGCGTTTGTTTCGGAACCGTCCAGGCCGGCGGCCTCCAGGCGGAATGCGGCGATATCCAGGTCGGTATCATCATAATCGTGGGTGGTGCCGTTGAGATCGAACAGCAGCTCGGTAAGATTGAGGTTGTCTCCCCCTTTTTCCAGTGCAGCAGGAAATTCAGGCTCCAGTTCCTGAAGAGCCGCACATCGTTGGAGAAAGCCATCTGGAAATCGGCTTTGCCGTCGCCGAGCTTCTTGGTGACGATTACCGGGGCCCCGCTGTCATCGCGTACCAGGGTCCCGTTCTGGTCGACCTGGGGATCGGAACCGACAATCTGCGTGGCCGATTTCCCCTCTTCGATCCGATACTGGCCCAGCGTGGTGCCGAACCCTCCGCCGTTGACATCAAACGGGGGAACGGGGAGGTCGGTTACTTCCGACCAGTTTTTCCAAAAATTGATGCCGAGCTCCACCGGAATTCTGCCGTATTAACCGGCAGGAGGTTAAGCCCACCTCGATCCCGCGGTTCCACATGCTGCCGGAGTTGAAGCTTTCGAAATCGAACCCGGTGGAGGGTTCCAGCTCCCGCTGCAGCAGCATATCCTCGATGCCCTTCTGGTACACGATCAGCTCGAGTGAGGCAAACCAGCTTGCCAGACTCGCGTCAAGTCCCGCATCAATTTCGGTTTGCCGTTCCGGGTTTCAGGTCTTCAACGCCTCTCGTCTGGTCGATAAATACGCCCCCGAGTCCGGCGATATTGGACGGCTCCAGGGAGGTGAACTTAGCCCCGAATATCGAAAGGTTGCCGGTCTGCCCGAACGCCACACGCAGCTTCAGGTTTTCGATGGTTTCACTACTCCAGAAATTCTCGTTGCTCAGGTTCCAGGCCAGCGATGCTTTGGGATAGAAGTAAAATTTGCCCACGTCCCCATTACGGTCCGACTTGTCCATTCGGAGACCCGCGGTGACAATGTAGATATCTGAAAAATTCAGTTCCTCCTGCAGGAAAAAACCGCGATCTCGCTGAAATATTTTGGTCTGGTCTACATTCAGCTCAATCGCCTGGTCCACATTGGTTTGCGTGCCCAGGATGTTGTTGGCAATCGTCAGGATTCGGTTCTGGTCGTTGTTAAAGGAGGTATAACCGGCCTGCGATGTCATCGTCAGATTCCCGCCCGTGGTGTAGGTATGCACAAGAATGGCACTGATATTGGTATTCAGGTTGTCGGTGGCGGTTTCGATCAGGGTGCCGGGCGATCCGCTGATGCGCTCGAACTGCAGCTCCGAGGGGAACACCAGCTTGTTATTCTGGCTGAAAAAGTCCACGCCGCCGTTGAAGGTAAACGTGAGGATATTACCCGTCCGCTGCCAAATGTTGTAGGTTGCTTTGACCGAGGTGGAAATCCGGTTCACGGTTTCCCCGTTGGAAAAGAGATCTCTCGTCTGCAGCGGATTCGAGGTGTTAAAGGGATGGTCCGGATAGGTGCCGTTGGCATCGGGACGCAGGTCGATAAAGTTGGGGGGGTGGCGGTCATGGCCACGCCGAACGTGGTTCCCGAGTTGTCGTTATTGGTGAGCCCTCGAAACGCCTCGGAGTGCACATAATTGCTGGAGACCGACACATCGAATTTCTGGCTGAACCGGTGATCCATGTTGGCGCGGATCGACTGTTTCTCGTACCCGGTGGTGGGGATGATCACCTCGTCGTCCTGCAGGGAGCCGGTCACAAAAAATGAGGTCTGCTCATTCCCAAAACTGGTGCTCAGTGTGAATTTGGAAAGCAGCCCCTCCTACCCGTACAACTCCTCTTCATAGTCGATAAACCGGTTCTGAGCCCGGGCCTCCTCGAATAGTGTGCGGCCGGTGGATCCGAAGGCGGAATCGGCTGTTGCGGCGGTAAAATTGCGCATGCCCAGCTTCTTCTGGATCGTGGTGATGCCCACACGCTGTGAATAACTGAACTGAGGTGCACCGGAACTTCCCCGTTTGGTGGAAATAATCACCACCCCACCGGAGGCCCGCTGCCCGTAAATGGCGGCGGCTGAAGCCCCTTTCAGGATCTCAATACTCTCGATATCCTCCGGATTAAGATCCGCGATACGGTTTACCGGGTTGTCCTGGTTGGAGGCACTTCCTCCCGCCGCCGCCGCGGTTACCGCGCTCGACCCGTTCGGGATATCGTCATTGTTGTAGTAGATGCCGTCCACGATATAGAGCGGCTGTGAAGCTCCGTTGATGCTTGTAACCCCGCGCATGCGAATTGAGATACCTCCGCCGGGAGCACCGGAATTGGCACTGATCTCGGCCCCGGTCACCTTTCCGTAAAGGTTGGAGCTGAGGGTCTGCGCCGGCGATTTCCCGACCAGTTCGCTGGCCGATATGGAGGATACGGCGTTGGCCAGGTTTTGTCGTTTCACCGTGGTACCAAGGCCTGATACCACCACCTCGCCCAGTTCAGCAATATCCTGCCTGAGTGTCACATCCAGGGTGCCAGTGCCGGTGGTTACTTCAAACGATCTGGACTGGTAGCCGACGTAGGAAAACACCAGGACAGCACTGGTCCCCCGCGGGGTAATCTCGTACTCACCCTCAGAGTTGGTCACCACCCCGGTGCTCGTACCCTCAATAGGGATCGTCACCCCGATCAGGGGCTCCCCGGTTTGTTGATCCGTTACGGTTCCTGCAACCGTAAACTGTGCAGCTGCCGGTGCGGAAATTCCCAGGATCAAATATACGACAGCAATACTTGTTAACGGCAACAGAGATGCGGAAAATACGGTATCTGTTACTCATCACAACTCCTTTCGATAATCGATGGGTTTGGCCGGTAAGACTTTTTGTTCAGACTGTACAATGGGTATAGTCTAGGTAACGGTACAGAATCGTAACATCGGATTGAGAACGGAAGCTAAGCTAATGTTATTAATTTACTTAATTTTTAAAAAAATTACCTTCAACCCGAAATAATTTAATGATATGAAAAAAGGGACTCCTCACCTCCCGGACGACCGCTTCCTTTTATCTTTTTCCCGATGAAATGTTATCCGCTTTACCGCCTCACACGGGTGCTGTTCGTTATCGATTCCATATTTTACCGAACCTGCCCCTGCCGTTTCGAGTTTCGGTTTCCACTGTGCGCTCCCAAACGGACTTTTTTTAGGACATCATTCGTTATATTAGTGGTTTGACAATCCGTAGCTGTAACAACCCAGAAACTAACGCTCTACCGTTGATGAGATCATTTGCCAAAATTACTCGATTATTGATATTGATGATGATTCCAACCTTGCTTGTGGCCTGTGGATCAGGCAACAGGGAATCCGGGGACACACAAAGCGAGGAGGATTCCGCCGTGCAGGAGAAATCGCTAACCGAGGCAGAAGCTGTTGAACAGGCCACATTCGTCGACCTTGACGGTAACAACGTGCCTATATCCCGATTCGAGGGCAAAGTGGTACTGATTGACTTCTGGGAGACGTGGTGCAAACCCTGCCTGGCAAGTTTTCCCACCATGCAGCAGCTGATGGACGATTACCCGGACCGGTTTGTGGTATTGGCTGTTACACCCGGCTTTACCAACTCCAGGGAGGATGCCCGTGAGTTCGCCCGGGAACACGATTACGATTTTGTCTACCTGTATGATGAAAACAAGCTCCACCAGAAGCTGAACGTGCAGGGCATCCCGTTCAAGGTATTTGTAGATGCGGAAGGGAACTTTATAAAGAAATCGCTCGGCAGCAGCGGACCAAAGGGAGACTACCAGCAGGCGAGGGATATCATCCGTGAACACAGTTAACTTGATTTACCGGTGCCCGTGAAACAGCCGTCGATTTGCTGGTTCTCGGTACAGGACACACAGCCGTTGCCAGGTTAACCGACAAACGCTCGTATACGAATCCAAACGTGTAATTCCCGTGAGATCCTGATAACATCCATAAGAAAAACCTAAATATTATTTATCCAGGATATGGTTATCTTGATGTGATTTATTACCAGTTGAAGTGAACTTGAGACCTTTCGATGGGGTTACAAGAGAGTCAAATCTGATGAAAATCAGGCTGGCGATCTTTGATTGTACGCAATTATACGACTATTTTTCATCAGCCATAAAAAACCGTAACAAATAACGAATTCATGTCACAACAAGTAGAAAAAAAGCTACCTTACAAAGTAAAAGATATCGGTCTGGCCGAATGGGGTCGCAAAGAGATCCGACTGGCCGAAGCCGAGATGCCGGGACTCATGGCGCTTCGTGAGGAGTATCGCGACCAGCAGCCGCTGAAGGGGGCCCGTATAGCAGGCTGCCTGCACATGACTGTACAGACTGCCGTTTTAATTGAAACGCTGGTTGAACTGGGTGCGGAAGTCCAGTGGTCATCCTGCAATATTTTTTCCACGCAGGATGAAGCGGCTGCGGCCATCGCCAAAACCGGTGTCCCCGTTTATGCATGGAAAGGGGAAACGGAAGAGGAATACTGGTGGTGCATTGAACAGACGCTCTATTTCCAGGACGGAAAACCACTTAATATGATTCTCGACGACGGTGGCGACCTTACCAAAGTGGTTCACGAAGAACATCCTGAACTGCTCGACGGTATCAACGGTATTTCCGAGGAAACCACCACCGGCGTTAACAGGCTGTACCAGATGGCCAAAGAGGGCCGGCTCGGAGCTCCAGCCATCAATGTGAACGACTCTGTCACCAAATCCAAGTTTGACAACAAATACGGCTGCCGCGAATCATGCGTGGACGCCATTCGACGGGCTACGGATATCATGTTTGCCGGAAAAGTTGCCGTTGTTGCCGGCTATGGTGACGTGGGTAAAGGGTCGGCCGCATCGCTGCGCGGGGCCGGTGCCCGGGTAATCGTCACCGAGATCGACCCGATCTGTGCCCTTCAGGCTGCCATGGAAGGCTACGAAGTGATGAAGATGGACGATGCCGTAAAGGAAGCCGATATCGTGGTTACGGCCACCGGCAACAAGGATATCATTACCGAGCGCCACTTTAAGGCGATGAAGGATAAAGCGATCGTCGGCAATATCGGTCACTTTGACAACGAAATTGATGTGGCCTGGCTCAAGGCCAATGCCGAGCGCGACAACATCAAGCCGCAGGTTGACCTGTTCAAACTGGAAGATGGCAAGGAGGTTATCCTGCTTTCCGAAGGCCGGCTGATGAACCTTGGCAACGCCACGGGTCATCCTTCGTTTGTGATGTCCAACAGCTTCACCAACCAGACGCTCGCACAGATCGCACTCTGGAACCGGCCGGAAGAGTTCGACCTCGGTGTGCACGTGCTGCCCAAGGACCTGGATGAGAAAGTGGCCCGCCTGCACCTCGAAAAAATCGGGGTTGAGCTTGAAGAGCTCACCGAAGAGCAGGCCGAATACATCGGTGTTCCGAAAGAAGGTCCCTACAAACCGGACCATTACCGGTACTGATCTTCGCCCGGAAACGACATACGGAAAATCGTTTTCTGATAGTCAAATCTGAAAATCCCCGGCAGATGCCGGGGTTTTTTATTGTCGGCATCTGCGTAACGGGATCCGAACACAGGGAAACGGCCGTCAATAATCGCGGATTAATTGCCATCACAAATCCGTACTTTGCCACCTGACATAATCCGAATTACAATATTCCTTTTGCATCATGACCAATCGATTTGATGAGACGCCCCCGGTGGAAACCGGATCCGGTAAAAAAACTGTGGCCTCCTCCCGTGTACGCATGAATGAGCTGGTGATGCCCAACGACACCAATCCCCTGGGCAAGTTGATGGGCGGCCGCCTTATGCAGTGGATGGATATCTGCTCGGCCATTTCCGCCCAGCGTCACTGCAATCGCAACGTGGTTACGGTGGCGGTGGATAGCGTGGAGTTCAAGAACGCCATTGAGCTCGGAGAAGTGGTAGTGATCGAAGGAGAAGTGACACGTACATTCAACTCTTCGATGGAAATCGCCATGCAGGTGTGGGCGGAGAATCTTCGTACGGGAGAGCGCCGGCTGTGTACCACCTCTTTTTACACGTTTGTATCTGTGGATGCCGACGGCAAGCCGGTGCCGGTGCCCCGAATCATCCCGGAAACCGACTTTGAGAAAGAGCGCTACGAGCAGGCGGCGGAGCGGCGCGAAATGCGGCTCCATATCTCCAAACAGAACGAGGATGCCCACCGGCGCCGGAACAGGGACGAGAGTGATACGTAACAAACGGTGCGTAATACATCAGGCGCGACGGGGGGGGGTGGTATAGTAATGCTGCAAGCCCTCACTTAACAAATGGCACGTTATACATAAAATGACCCCCTGGTGTCACTTCACGAGAACCAGTTTTATGGTTTCCGATCGTGATTCTGTGATAAGCCGGGCAAAATAGATGCCGCTGCCGAGGTTACCGGCATCGAATGTGAATATGTGGATTCTCGGTTTCAGTTCCTCGTCGACAATCTGCTGTACTTTTTGTCCCAGAATGTTGTAGATCGAGATGGAAACACGCTGCTGCTTTGCCAGGTCAAGACGCAGGCGCGTGGTGCCGTTGAACGGGTTCGGGTAGTTTTGAAAAAATTCGGTGGCCGAAGGCTCTTCGGTACCGGAGGCCACGAATCCGCGGGGCGACACGGTAAAGGGTTTGCGGCTGCGGGCCTGCTGCACCTGCGCGCGGAGCTCCTCCAGTGTCTCGCCGAACGCGTAAACAAATCCGACCCGCACGCTGGCCCTGGCACCCACGGTGTAGGGACCCGAAGCGACCACGGCCGAAACGTCGGTGCCCGACTCCTCGGTATTTACGGTACCCGCCTTCAGGGACCGGCGCTTCTCCTCGTCGGTAAACCCGTCATAGATCCCGAATTCCGGGCCTCGTCCGCCGGCGGCGTTGTCGATAGCCAGTGCGCTGGACTGCGGGCCCAGCGCGGCTACGGCCACCAGCGGCTGATCACTTTTCGGGTCCTCATCAAACACGTAGAGGATGCTGTCCTGTGCGTTGTAGGCGGTACCGTTATTGCCGGCAGAAGTGCCGATATCCCAGTCATTAAAGAGTCCGGCATGGAGATCTTCCAGTTCGAAATAGGAAGACGGGTTCGTGATCTCATACAGGAGGTAGACGACATTCGAGAGGTCAGGATCCGTAAAGGCGAAGCTGTTGAGCGTAATCTCGGCAGCCTGGAAGCTGACGCTGTCTGAAGAGAATCGAGTTTGTGCCTCGAGATCGGCAGTCGTTCCCGGGGCCTGCAGTCGAACGGTGGTCTCCGGGTTGAAGTCGCGGGAAACACCGCCGTCAGTGGTGCGCACTGCATCCAGCAGTTTGCCGCTGAACTCAAGCATGAATCCGCCCTCAAACAGCAGGTTTTGCCCCTCCTCGTAGCTGCCGTTCACTTTGGTCCGCGGGATGAAGCCCACCCCGCCCTCCTGGCTCAGCGGATCGGTAAATCCGATGGTTCCGTCGGCGGAAATCGACATCTTTACGCGGTTTTCAGCCATCACATCGAACAGCAGATCGGTATACTGTACGACGTCAAAATCGGTGTAGCTGCTTGCCGCGTCATGGAAAACCAGCCGAAAAGTGGGATCCCGGTTCAGGTCAAACTCCCCGGTTATTCGAAGCGGTACCTCCACCAGAACGGTATCGCCGGTGGCTATTCGGCCTACCGACTGCTCAGGGGCTGAAAGTTCCACCCCCTTGTCTACGACAGGTTCCGCTTTCAGTTCGAGACCGGAGGTCGGCGCCCCGTAGTTGACCAGTGTTACCCGGATATTTCCCTGCTCCATAAACCCCAGCTTGTTCCCGTCCCGGTTGACGAATGCCACCTTTTCCACATTCACACCCGACATACTGCTGCTGACCGCCTCAAAGGCATCCACGCGGCCGCGTCCCAGCAGGTTGTTGTCGGCAATGGGAACGGCCGTGGCTCGAATATGCGTGGCGATGCGTTTGGCCGACCAGCCGGGATTCTGTGCCCGAAGCAGGGCTGCCAGCCCCGATACCACCGGGGTTGCCATGGAGGTACCGGTCGAAAAAGCGTACCGGTTGTTGTCGATGGTGCTGAGTATATCGGAACCGGTGGCCATTACATCCAGTTCATACCCGTAATTGCTGTACCCGGATCGCGTACCCGTACCTGGGTCTACGGCACCGACCGCCAGGGCATCCGGGTATGCCGCTGGATAGACGACCTCCGGGCTGCCGTTGTTGCCGGCTGCACCCACCACCACGGCGCCGACGCTGGCGGCAAATTCGATGACATCATTCTCCGCCTGGGAAAATCCTCCTCCCCCGAAGCTGCAGTTGATTACGTCGGCCCCGTTCCGGGCGGCATACAGTATGCCCTCCGGCCCGAATCCGATCGCCTGGCTTTCGTTAAAATCATCCGTGTCCGGGTTGTCCGGCACGCCCCCCGCCTTCACCGCCATGTAACGGGCGTTAAACCCGGTGCCCGCGATGCCGATGCCGTTGTCCGTTTCTGCCGCCGCAATGCCGGTAACGTGCGTTCCGTGCGGATTCACGTCGATCATCGGGTCGTTGTCTTGCGTGAAGGTGTCCGGGATGTAACCGGAAGCCCAGAAATCCCAGCCAATGACGTCATCAATCTTCCCGTTATTATCATCGTCAACACCGTTTCCCGGTATTTCATCCTCGTTCCTCCACAGCTTTTCGTCCAGGTCCTCGTGGTTGTAGTCGACTCCCGAATCCACAATCGCAATTATCACTTCCGTCGAACCGCGGGTAAGGTCCCACGCCTCCCGGAAGCGGTGGAATTCTTCATAAGGATTCGTTTCGGGATCGCTGGGAATATACTGCGTAAACCGCAGGTAGCGCGGCTCGGCATAAGCCACCCCCGGGAGTTTCGAGACCTTGGCTGCCAGCCAGGCAGGATCCACATCGGCAAGATATTTCAGCTTGTGAATGCGCCTTAGTTCTTCCAGGGCCTTGCTGACCTGGTCACGGTCGATATTCCGGTGTGAAAATCGCTGCAGTAACTCCGCTGACCCGGAGCCGGGAATTCCCGGAAACAGTGGCTCGGGCTGTCCGGCTCCAACTGTGGACAGAAAGCTTCGAACCCGGTTTAGGGGATCTTCTCCCGTCTTGAACCTGAGTTCCTGCATGAACCGCTGATCCTCGTACTTGATAATGAGCGTACCGGCCATGTAACGCAGGTCGTCAGACTGCCCATGCAGAAGCACGGGCACCAGCAGAAGCAACAGCAGTGGTCCAACAAGATGCAACTGAGATACCTTCATATGCGAGAGCCAGAGATTAACCGCGGACCGCTAACGGAATTGATTCACCATAACCTACAGATAATCTAGCAAAAGGGATGAAATTTTATATATTGGACAAACGCGAGTCTTAACAACGGGGAAAATGACTGAATATAGTTCCAACGGCACACCGACAAAACGAATTGCCGCAATCGATCTCGGCACCAACTCCTTTCACGCCGTGATCGTCGACATCTACCCGGACGGCAGCTTCCGCACGGTTGACAAGCTCAAGGAGATGGTGATCCTGGCGGAAAAAGGGATGGGCAACACCCTCTCCGAAGACGCCATGGAGCGGGGACTTTCAGCCCTGAAAAAGATCAAAATTTTATGCGACAGCCAGGGGGTGGAGCAGATCCTGGCCTATGCCACCAGCGCCATACGCGAGGCGCGCAACGGCGGGGAGTTCATCCAGCGGATGATCGACGAGGTGCAGATCAAGGCCCTGGCTATTTCTGGGGCGATGGAAGCGGAACTGATCGGACATACCATTCAGCACGCCATTGCCCTTGAAGAAAAACCGGTACTTATGGCCGATGTGGGCGGCGGCAGCGTGGAGTTTATCATCGCCAACAACAAGGAGTTCTTCTACTCATCCAGCAAAAAACTCGGCGTGGCACGGATGGCCGCCGAGTACGTGGACCACGACCCGATTACAAAAGAGGAGAAGAAAAAACTCAGGAAACATTTTAAAAAAGAGCTTAACGACCTGTTCGAAGCCGCCAAATACCACGGTGTAAACACCATTGTCGGCTCCTCCGGGACAATGGAAAATATCGCCAAAATGATTGCCAACCGGAACGCGATCAGCACCTCCATGACCCTGAACGAGATGGAATACTCGGCGGAATCGTACCGTGAGTTCTACAACTACTTTATCGAACTGAATCACGATGAACGGCTCAGTGAGAAGGGACTGGACGAGAAGCGGGTCGACATCATAGCCCCTGGATTGGTACTGTTAAAGCTGTTAATTGACAAGCTCGATATAGAGAATGTCAAAATTTCGGAACACGCCCTCCGCGAGGGAATGATTTTGCACTATATCAAAAAACAGAAAGAACAGCTGAACCTGGACCTGCTGGCCTCCCGCTCTATTGGTCGCAATCCACGCAAGCGAAGTATTTTTGAACTGCTTCGCAAGTGTAACTGGCACGAGGAGCACTCTACGCATGTCATGAACATGGCACTGCAGCTGTTTGATGCCTTCCAGGAGGAACTGGACCTGCCGGACGGCGACCGCGAGCTGCTGGAATACGCGGCATACTTGCATGATATCGGGTATCATATTTCCCACCGCAAGCACCACAAGCACGCCCTCTACCTAATCCGCCACGCCGACCTGCGCGGATTCAACGACGAGGAGATCAGTATCATCGCCAACGTGGCCCGTTACCACCGCCGCTCCACCCCGGCCCCGCGCCACAAGTACTACGACCGGCAGAGCAAGGATGTCAAAAAACGGATCCGCAGGCTGGCGGGTATTCTCCGGGTGGCCGACGGGCTCGACCGCAGCCACTACCAGAACGTGCAGAAACTGGAAGTGGAGGTCACCGACAGTACCGTACGCTTCTATATCACCACGCAGAGCGACCCGGAGCTGGAGATCTGGGGCGCCATGCGCAAGCGGCACCTGTTTGAGGAGATCACGGGACGCAAGCTCGAGATCTATCCCAAAGAGGAGGGCAAGGTGGTGGAGATCTCACAACCGGATCCCTTTCCGGAGTACAAATCGTAACGGCAAGCGGGTGTTACAACCCCACACTCACCCTCCCCATAAACATCATAGGGTACAAATCCTGTTCACCTGATACCCAGTTGGGAGGCTAAACTTCACTTCTTACACCACCCCCTGCGCAAGCAACATTTATAGCTAAATAAATATTTATAAATAATTTATGTAATATATTATATCGTCAGATTTTCCCATGATCAGACCATATTCGGGATGGAAATCTATACCATCATAATCATCTTCTGTGCCGTACTCCTGGCAGTCATTATCTCGGCCATGATTATCAACGATAAATTCAGAGCGGATATCCTTGCCGGAGAAGGAGAAGCGAAAATTTTCGGGTTGATAAGTGTCAGAGGCGTGGTGCTGGTCCTTCTCTTCGCCCTACTGCTTGGAACGATTGTTTATTCCGCCGACAAACAGACCACGAACAGGTCCGTATCACCCGACATCCTGCCGGTCCTTACCCAGGCACAAAATGCCTCACTCGGACAAGCGGAACAGAAATACAATGAGGCAAAGAACTCCCTTTCGGCTTTTATGCATAAGGAATGGATTCCGCAGCTAAGTACCAACGTCGTCTCCACCTCCGGCATCCTTCTCATCCTGGAAGAGGAGGGACAGGAATCCTCCCGGCAGGCCCTGCAGGAGTTCAGTCGTTCCCTTTCCAGTGAGGTCCTTCAGAAGCATCGCGAACTCAGGGAAGCCGTCGATCAAACGCACTCGGTAACCGCCCGGCAGATAAGGAAATATTACTATGACGTTTCGATTGCGGCAGCCAGTGGGGATATGGCCAAATACCGGGAGATGATCAGTACGCCCCCTCCCGTGTTGAAGAACATGGATACGTTATATTCCGAACTATCCGGGAATTACAGGTCCGACAACCTCCAGAGCCTTATCGATGACATGAATTCGTTTATTCTGCGGTTCCAATAGACGGAGGAGTTCAGGATTGCTGCAAACACCGTTCCGGGGGGATAAAAAGCTGAGCCTTGATGAGGAAAGTTGGATGGGATGGGCTACCCTCATAACTTACCCGGGCCTTCCTGGAGCTTTACGAAAAACTAAATCAGGGAGCTACCCGGAGCGGAAGATGACTCCCCAGTCGTTGCCCTTTTTCCAAGCCTTGCCGATAAAGGTCCCGAACACCGTAATCTGCTCCCACTCCCCGGGGGTAATAAGGATAGGATCGTAGGCGGGGTTTTCCGGCTGCAGCTCCACACCATCCGGCTTTCTGCGGATGGTCTTCAGGGTGGTTTCCCCGTTGTAGAGGATCGCCCCGATCTCCCCGTCTTGCGGTTGCCGGGGATCGATGATGATGTAGTCACCGTCCCGGATATCGGCATCGATCATGCTCTCCCCGTCCACGATAAGTGCAAAGTAGTGATCGGACTTTTCGGGGTGGATCTCCACGGGCAGATGCCCGAGATTCTCGCTGATCGCCTGGTGCATGCCGCCCGCGGCAATGCGACCCTTAACCGGGATGCCCGGGAAAAAACCCGTTACCTGCGATCGCCTGGTGGGATGAATATCGTACCGGCCGCGGCCGTGTTTTACCAAGTAGTTCTTTTTCTCCAGGCTGTTCAGGAGCTGGTAGATACTGTTGGAAGAGGAGTAGCCGAACTCCTCCTGCATCTCGGCATACGAGGGAAACTGGCTGTAGTCCTCGATATACCCGATAATAAATTTCCAGAGCTGTTTCTGCTTGTTGGTGAGTGATTTCATAAGGTTTATTATACAAATTTTATATGAAAAACCATATGAAATAATACTCCCAAACCATGAGAAGAATTGTAATGCTTTATTTCAGGTACGGCTTGCTATGCTCGCTGGATCCCTTTTATCCGGGGGGGGGGGA
>JAWVZC010000009.1:0-26703 GCA_033722415.1 Balneolaceae bacterium
ACCACTCCGCACATTGCAGGTTATTCGGTACAGGCAAAATTTCGGGCCACCCGCATGGTAGCACAGCAGATGATCGACCATTTTTCGCTTGATCTTTCCCTGCCATCGCTTACCAATTCCCAAACAACGTTCGATTTTCACGATCGGGATCCCGAAACGGTTACCCTGGACAAGGTGCTGGCAACGATCCATCCCATCATGCGCTACCACAGGCGGCTGTCCGAGCTGGTAGGCGAACCGATGCCCGTTAAAGCCCGGCAGTTTAACCGGCTCCGCACCTCCATGCCGTTCCGCAGCGAGTACGCTTTCCTGGAACTTCCCGAACTGCTGCTGGAGCGGTTCCCCGTATTGAGCACCCTGGGCATAACCAGTTCATCGTAACGTATGGCCGATCACGCCAGTGAAAACAGTTCCTTCGCGTTATCCGTGGTTATGAGATCAACCTCCGGAAGCGTGATCCCGTGCAGATCGGCCAGTCTCTGCGCGGTATACTTGACAAAGGCAGGTTCGTTGCGGGTACCCCGCTTCGGCTCGGGAGCCAGGTAGGGGGCGTCGGTTTCCAGGATCATCCGTTCGACCGGGAGTTCGGAAACGGTTTCATCAACCCCGGCATTATTGAAGGTAAGCACCCCGCCGATACCGAGATACAGCCCCAGGTCCAGGGCGCGCCGGCCCTCTTCTACAGAACCGTTGAAACAGTGCCAGACACCGGTCAGGGAACCATCCTGCTCCTCTTCGATGATTTCCAGCAGGTCCGCGGTACTTTCCCGGTTGTGCAGCACCACCGGCTTGCCCAGCTCCTTTGCGACTCTGCAGTGCAGGCGAAGACTCTCTTTCTGGGACTCCGTGTAATCACTGCTCCAGTAGCAATCGAGACCGGTCTCTCCTACCGCAATGATATCATCGGAACGACAATAGTCAAACAATTCGTCGCGAGTGGTGGTAATCCCATCGTTGATTTCGGTGGGATGGATGCCCGCCATCTTGTGAAAGCGGATCTGCCCGTGGGAAAGCCGGTCCATTTTCGGCAGTGAATCGAAATTGATCGCCGGCATCAGGATCTGTTCCACGCCGGCCTCCCACGCTCGTTCCATTACCTCCGGCAGGTCATCATTAAACTGTTCCAGGTAGAGATGGCAGTGGGTATCAATCATTCGCGATGCTGGTGTGGTATTCGACCATCCGCTGCATCGGTTTCTGGATAAATCCGCCCGGTTTCAACCCGTTTTCACGAAGTATTTCCGAAATCAGGTCCTTGTAGGCGTGCCCCACGGAACCGATAATCCGGACTTCGTAATTGCGGGCGTTCGTGTAGTTCAGCAGGATACGCGTGATGAAATTTTCAAATCCCTCGCGGAGCATCTTTTGAATGAATGGATGGTCGGAGTGCTCTCCCAGGAAAGCGCCATAGGAGGCGATGAAGCGGCTTTTCTGCGCCCCGTCGTACACGCCTTCCGTTATATATTCCAGTGAGGTATTGTAATTCTCCTCGAACGCCTTTTCCAGTTCCGGGGGGAGCTCAAAACGAAAATAGCTGTTGATAATCTTCTTGCCAAAATAGCCTGCACTTCCTTCATCCCCCAGGATGAAAGCCAGCGACGGGATATGCTCCACAATCTTTTCCCCGTCATAAAGGCAGGAGTTGGAACCGGTGCCCAGGATGCAGGCGATACCCGGTTTGTCCAGGAAACAGGCCCGCGCCGCGCCGAGCAGGTCGTGGTACACCTCAATGCGTGAATCGGGGAAAAACTCCTCCAGGGCCTTCTTCACCACTGCTTTTTTATCTTCATGGTCACACCCTGCCCCGTAAAAAAAGATCTCCTCGACTTCATCAACGTCCAGTTCCCCGACCAGGTCGTTTTTGATCACCTTTTTTATGCTCTCGGTGGTGTGATAGTACGGGTTCAACCCCTCCGTCGCCACGATTCGGCTTTCCCCGTCTTCCCAAATGCACCATTCCGTTTTGGTGGCGCCGCTGTCTGCTATTATTTTGCTCATCTACTGAAACTTTCGGTTTTGATTGATATGGCGCAATCTAATGAATTTTGATCATTTACTACAAAGAGGTTCTCTTATAGACAACGTACCTTTTTCTGCCTATACTTCTTCATTCACAGAACAGGAGGAAACAGAACGTTATGGATCTCACCTACGGCAAGTACCTCAAAATCGATGAACTCCTGGAGCTGCAGCAGTCGCTGTCGGACCCTGAGGAACATGACGAAATGCTTTTTATCGTCATCCACCAGGTATATGAGCTCTGGTTCCGTCAAATACTGCACGAGTTCGGCAAACTGCGCACCGAGTTGAAGGAGGGCGAAACATGGACCTCCGCGAAAACGATGGACCGCATCCTCACGATCCTGAAAACGATGGTCGCCCAGATCGACGTGCTGGAGACCATGACACCACTCGAGTTCGAGAGCTTCCGCGGATTCCTGCAGAATGCCAGCGGATTTCAGTCGACCCAGTTCCGTGAGCTCGAGATCCTCTGCGGGCTCCGTTCTCCCCACATCCTGAAAGCACACAAGGATGAACCGAAAAACTACCGCAAACTGCAGCGACGGCTGGAGGAAGACACCCTCTGGGAATGCTTCTGCATCTACCTGAATCAACGGGGCTACGATGTACCGGTTCCGGAACGAACTCACCAGGAGGGATTGCTATACGATCCGAACGAGAAGATCCAGGAGGTGCTGTTACATGTTATGAACAACGATCCCGAAACAGCGCTGCTCTGCGAGCTGTTCGTCGACTTTGACGAGGGAATGCAGGAGTGGCGCTACCGCCACGTAAAAATGGTGGAGCGCACGATCGGTAACAAGCAGGGCACCGGGGGATCCAGCGGTGTGGAGTACCTGCGCGGCACACTGCACCAGCGCATCTTTCCGGATCTCTGGGAGATGAGGTCCCGGATCTGACGATCGTTCATCCTTACTTCTGTACTCAGATTATC
Organism: Balneolaceae bacterium; assembly: GCA_033722415.1. Classification (GTDB taxonomy): domain Bacteria; phylum Bacteroidota; class Rhodothermia; order Balneolales; family Balneolaceae; genus JAMQKA01. The sequence continues at coordinate 2,957 of JAWVZC010000009.1, forward strand.
GTTTTGAATGTGATATTTGAACAACTGGTATTTACGTATGCACCAAATCGACGAACTTGCTAACCGTTTACAACCCCATTACAGCCACTTTAATGTTGCCGATCGACTTCTTTTCACCGGGCACTCCCACCAGGCTTGGCCCGATGTGGCGCTGGAGGGCCTCCGGGAATCGTTCCGGGTATCCGCGGAACAGGTGGATAACAAGTGGAGCACGGCGTTCGGCCGGGCCGACATCCTGCGGAGCTACCTCCGTGACTACTATGACGACCCGGAAGGCATGTACTGCCTGTCGGAAAATACCCACCACCTGCTGGTGGCCTGGCTCTCCAGTTTTGATCTTCGCAGCAAGCCGAAGGTGATCACCACCGACGCGGAGTTCCACTCGATGAGCCGCCAGCTGCGCCGGTTCCAGGAGGAGGGACTGCAGGTGGCCACGGTGCCGGCCGAAGCCGAGGATATCGCCGCTCGAATCGATGCACTGGCTGACGATCGGACGGCGGCCGTTATGCTCTCACGCGTATACTTCATGAGCGGCTTGATTAACCGGCATATCGGGGAGATTGCAGGTGTTGCCTCTGAACACGGGATCCCCCTGCTGATCGATGACTACCACGGGACCAACGTGGTACCGCTCTCGATCCGCGAGCAGAACCTGGAGGACTGCTACCTGCTGATCGGGGGCTACAAGTACCTGCAGTGGGGCGAGGGGAACTGCTTCCTGCGGTTTCCGCCTAATTGCGGGCTGCGTCCCGCCGTAACCGGTTGGTTCGCTTCGTTCGAGACGCTGGATCAGCCCAAAGATAGTAGCCCCATAAGCTATGACAGCGGGCACCAGCGGTTTGCCAGCGGCACATACGATTCCGCCTCCCAGTTCCGTGCGGCCCGCGTTGTGGAGTTCTTTCGCGAGCAGGAGCTGACGCCCGGCACGCTGCGAAACCAGTACAGGCGGCAGGTAACGTTGCTGAGAGACCGTTTCCTGGAACTGGATGCGGATCCCGCGCTCATCCGCCTGCGCCACGAGAAGCCCCTGGAGCAGAACGGCGGCTTCCTGGCCCTCCAGTCACCAAAAGCGCGGCAGCTGCAGTCGGCACTGATGGAGCGCGACGTGTTTACCGACGCCCGCGCCGATGTGCTACGTGTCGGACCCGCCCCCTACACGACCACCGACCAGATCCATCAGTTCATCGAAATACTGGAAGAGCTCATCCGGGAATATTCCTGATTTTTTTGTAAGGATTTCTTTCCAAGCATATCTATTAGAATAAACCGTAAACATTTCAATGTGACAATTTATCAAAATCTCAAATTTCCAACCGGGTTAATGCCCGGGGTATGCAGCAAACGAAAAAGTATGACCTGGAAGAACGGACGTTTCTGTTTGCCAGGAAAGTGCGATCATTTTCCAGGATCATACCAAAATCTGTAGAAAATGTGGATGATATCAAGCAGCTAATCAGATCATCAGGATCAATTGGGGCAAACTATATAGAAGCCAATGAAGCACTGAGCAGGAAAGATTTTTACTACCGGATAAAGATATGTTGCAATGAAAGTAAAGAAACCCGCTACTGTCTGAAATTACTGTTCATAAATCCGAATGCCCATGATTTGGAAACAATGAGAAACGAACTGATAGATGAATCAACAGAACTGCTTAAAATATTTTCGTCTATATTGTCTAACTCAAAATCAAATTAGTAGTTTTACCCGTAATGCTGGCAAATTGCTTTTTGATGAATTGCTATTTGTAAAATTGAAAATTGTTGAACAGCTATTTGTAAAATTATTCCCGCTGCATGACAATGGGTTGTCAGTCTATTTTTTTATCTTCGGGGTGAAACAGCAAAACAAAAGAAACCAACAAATGTTATACCATGGCAGATAACAACCAGGATCGCGAAAAAGCGCTGGAGATGGCCATCGGCCAGATCGAAAAGCAGCACGGCAAGGGCACCATCATGCGACTCGGAGAAGAGGCCAACCAGAACGTTCCGGCGATCTCCACCGGCTCCATTATGGTGGACTACGCCCTCGGGGTCGGCGGCATCCCGCGGGGACGCGTCACCGAAATCTACGGACCGGAAGCCAGTGGCAAGACCACCCTGGCGCTGCACGTCATTTCCGAGGCGCAGAAAACCGGAGGATACGCTGCCTTTGTAGACGCCGAACACGCTTTCGACCCGCGCTACGCCAAGAATCTCGGCATCAACACCGACGAGCTGCTGGTCTCCCAGCCCGACAGCGGCGAACAGGCGCTTGAGATCACCGAAACGCTGATCCGCTCGGCCGCCCTCGACGTAGTGGTGATCGACTCGGTGGCAGCCCTCGTGCCCCGCGCCGAGCTGGAAGGCGAAATGGGAGACTCTCACGTGGGCCTGCAGGCCCGCCTGATGTCGCAGGCGCTGCGGAAGATCACCGGCATCGTCAACAAGACGCGCACCGCGGTCATCTTTATCAACCAGATCCGCGAGAAGATCGGCGTCATGTTCGGCAATCCCGAGACCACCTCCGGCGGACGGGCCCTCAAGTTCTACTCCTCCGTGCGCATCGACATCCGGCGCATCGGTTCCCTCAAGCAGGGTGATGATGTGGTCGGAAACCGCACCAAGGTGAAAGTCGTCAAAAACAAGGTGGCACCTCCCTTCAAAGTCGTGGAGTTCAATATCATGTACGGCAAGGGGATCTCACGACTCGGCGAAATACTCGACCTGGCCGTGGAACTGGATATTATCGAAAAGCGGGGCAGCTGGTACCGCTATGACGGGGAGCCGATCGGGCAGGGTACCGACAATGCCACCGACTTCCTGGAGAGCGAGCCGGAGCTGACCAGGAAAATCGAGGAGAAGATCCGCGCCGAGCTGCTGCCTGATGAACAGGGCGAAAGCAAGAAAAAGGCCAAGTCGGAAGATGAGGAATCGGGCTCCGATTCCGGTAGCGACGAGGATTAACACCAAAAACCGTTGCCATTGCAGAATGACAACCGCGATAAGCTGCCGGCGGTCATCACGGCGATTCTGCCCCAGAAGAACAACCGGGAGCGCTACTCCCTGTTCACCGGGGAGAGCGAATTCCTGATCGGGGTATCCGAATCGACCCTGCTGGAACACAAGCTGCGGAAGGGGGTCGAAGTGACGCCGCGGCTGTTTGAGAAACTGCAAAAGGCAGAGGGGCGGCATGCGGTGAAATCGTACTGCATGCGGATGCTGGGACGGCGCGACTATTCCCGGAAAGAGCTGTACGACAAAGCGGTCAAAAAAAATCACCCGCGGGATGTCATTAATTCCGTGCTCGACGAACTGGAGGAGAAGGGATATCTCGACGATCGCTCCTTCGCACGGAAATTTGCCTCCGATAAGAGCAGACTCAACAAGTGGGGACCTGCCAAAATCAAGTCGAAACTCTACCGGAAGGGGATCTCCAAACATGTCGCCGAACAGAGCATCGAAGAGGCCTTCGAGGAGCTGGACCTGGAAACCCTGTTTTTTGAACTGGTTGACAAAAAACGGAGGCGTTTTCTGCGCGAACCCGATCGCATCAAACGGAAGAAGAAAATCTTTGACTACCTGGCCCGGAAGGGTTATCGATCCGAATCGATATTCAAACACCTGGACAACCTGTTGGAATCGCTCGACGAATGAGTAATCTCACGCTCGAAAAAATTGTTAAGTTCGTGCTCGGCACCGCCGGCGTCATCATCCTGGGCATGCTGCTCTACAACTACAGCAACCTGCTGACCTACGCCGTAATCGCGATGATATTCAGCTACATCCTGGATCCGATTGTCAACCGGATGCAGTTTGCGGGCATGAACCGCACCCTGGCGATCACCCTGACGCTGAGCTCCGTAATCCTGCTGCTGGTCTGGATCTCCACCACCGTAATCCCGATCATCGCCAACCAGATGGTACAACTGGCGAACCAGCTCAATATCGAAACCATTCGCAGCATCCTGAACCAGGTGGAAGACCAGTTTACCGACAACCTGATTTTTCTGCCGGAGGGATTCCTGATCGACAACGTCACCACCATGCTGGAGAACCTGTTCGACGTCGGGGAACTGCCTTCCGCCATCAGCAATATCATCGGCATTTTTACGAACCTGTTTTCGGCATTCCTGGTTATTCCATTTGCCACATTCTTCTTCCTGAAAGATGGCAGCCAGATCCGCCGCGATCTGCTTCAGCTGGTGCCAAACAAATATTTTGAAACCACGCTGAGTCTGATCGACAAGATCGAAACACGGCTGGGGCTCTACTTTCGAAGTGTCGTGTTCCAGAGCTTTCTGGTGGCCCTCTCCTCCTATATCGGTCTGTCGGTAGTGGGGTTGAATAACGCCCTCTCAGTGGGGATTTCGGTCGGCATCGCAAACTCCATTCCCTATTTCGGACCTATTATCGGCTATATCCTTTCCATAATTGTTTCGATTATTGAAATTGGCGACTTCTCCCTGATCCTGCCCTGCGTGCTTGCCATATTCGTGGTGCAGATCCTTGACAACGTCATCTTTCAGCCGCTCATCTTTTCACGGTCCGCCGACATGCACCCGGTGGCGATCCTTTTTATCATTCTGATAGGAGCCGAAACGGCAGGCATCCTCGGCATGCTGCTGGCCATCCCGATCGCCACCATCGTAAAAATTACGATCAACCAGTTCCGCTGGAGCTTCAACAACTACTATATCTTTCGGGTGGGCACCCGCAAGGATTAAAATTCAATTACACTTACCCTCCTATTTTCATTATCTTGGCGGTGCATAAAATCAGCAATCTCATACTATTAGGGCTTGAAAGGTTGAACAACATCGTCGTATTCGCTTCGGGATCAGGGACCAACTTCCAGGCGATCATTGAGGCCGTAGAAACCGGGCAGATCAAGGCAGAGATAACCGGACTGCTGGCCAGCAAAAGGGGGATCCAGGCGATTGAACGTGCTAAAAATCACGGCATTGCCCACCAGGTGCTGGCGCCATCCGAATTCGAAGATAACCAGCGTTATGAGCAGAAGCTGCTGCAGATCCTCGAACACTGGAATCCCGATCTTATTGTGCTGGCCGGCTATATGCTGAAGGTGCCCGACTCCGTAATTGACCGATACCGGGGAAAGATCATCAATATTCATCCCTCCCTGCTGCCAAAATACGGCGGAAAAGGATATTACGGGCTGAAAGTACACGAAGCGGTAATTGCCAATAAGGAGAAGGTAAGCGGATGTACGGTGCATTACGTAAACGAAACCTATGACGACGGCCCGATAATTGAGCAGATGGAAGTGCCAGTAACAGACACCGACGATCCCGAAACACTGGCAGCACGGGTGCTGAAACAGGAGCATACGCTTTTACCCCGGGTAATTGCCGATCTCCTGAATTCATGACCAGTTTTCGACTGTTCCCGTGCGCACCGTACCTGTTGTATAGCTACCAACTGAAATTCAATAACTGACATCCAATACCCAATAACGTGGCGGTAAAACCTTTAGAAAGCCTACCGGAAAAACCAGTATCCATACATCGTGCGCTCCTGTCGGTCTCGGACAAAACGGGTTTGATCCCGCTCGCCAGGAAACTGCACGAGAACCGCGTGGAGTTGATATCCACCGGCGGCACAGCGGAAAAAATACGTTCGGCCGGCATCCCCGTAACCGATGTTTCGGAGCTGACCGGCTTCCCGGAATCGCTCGACGGGCGCGTAAAAACGCTCCATCCCCATGTACATGCCGGTCTCCTGGTGCGAACAAGCCACCGGCCGGACCGCGAAGAGCTCGAAAAACTGAATCTGAAACCGATCGAACTGGTGGTTGTCAATCTTTATCCCTTCGGGGAAACCGTGGCCGATCCCGATTGCACCCCGGCGGTTGCCACGGAGAATATTGACATCGGGGGCCCCACCATGATACGTGCGGCGGCCAAGAATTTTGCCCACGTTTCGGTACTAACCGCCCCCGAGCAGTACGAGTCATTTATCGAGCAACTGGGTTTCGGGGATGGAATTCCGTTTGAAAAGCGCAAACAGCTGGCGCGCGAAGCGTTTAATCACACTGCAGAATATGACACGCATATCGCCCGCTATTTCGATACGCTGTTTGAAGAGGAGAACCCGCCCCGGTTAAATGTTTCGCTGCCAAAATCGCAGGAGCTGCGATACGGGGAAAATCCCCACCAGAAAGCGGCCGTGTACGGCACGCAGCCGGAATTTATCGACTGCTTCCATGGAAAGCAGCTAAGTTATAACAACTACCTGGACCTGGATGCCGCCCTGAACCTGATCGCCGATTTCGAGGATTCCGATCCCACTTGTGCCATCTTCAAGCATACGGTTCCGTGCGGGGTAGCCACCGACAAACAGTTGTCAAAGGCGTGGGAAAAGGCGTTTGCCACCGATACCAAGTCGCCCTTTGGGGGAATTGTGGTGGTAAACCGGCAACTGGACCTGGAAACGGCTCGTGCCATCGATGAGATATTCACCGAGATTATCATAGCCCCCTCCTTTGCAGCGGATGCCGAAGAGCTGCTGAAACAAAAGAAAAAACGCCGGCTTGTCCGACTGAAACGTTCGGTACGGGGAAACCAGGGTCGTAATTTCCGGTCGATCTTCGGCGGGGCCCTGAGCCAGCAGCCGGACCATGTCACCGAACGGGTTGCGGATTACGAAGTCGTAACTCGCCGTGAACCGACCGACGAAGAGATCAGGGATCTTTTATTCGCCTGGAAAGTAGTAAAACATGTGAAATCCAACGCGATCGTATATGCCAGGGGCGGTCAGACCATCGGGATCGGTACCGGTCAGACCAGCCGGGTCGAGGCCTCCGAAATCGCCCTGGCCAAGGCCGGGGAGGAGGGACTCTCCACAGGTCAGACGGTCATCGCCTCCGATGCATTTTTCCCGTTCGCGGATGGCGTTGAGGCGGCTGCTCACGCCGGGTCAACCGCGGTCATCCAGCCGGGGGGGAGTATCAGGGACGAGGAGGTCATCGCAATGGCCGACAAGCATGAAATGGCGATGCTGTTTACCGGGAAACGCCATTTCAGGCACTGAGCCGCATATTTACCCTTTTAATTGGGTAATTTCAAATTATATATTTATCTCTATTTGTTCGCAAATAGATGTACAATATTGTATTTTCGTACACGCGAATTTTTTATGTAACTGTAATCTGTTCTGTTTATCACATCTATGATTGACACCAAACAAAAAAAGAGCACCCGAAAAAGTAAGAATCAGAAAAACGGACTATTCGACTGGCTCTATACCGACATTGCTATCGACCTGGGAACCGCCAATACACTGATATACTCCCGCGGCGAGGGGATTGTTCTCAATGAACCCTCCATTGTGGCCCTTAATATGCAAAATGAACCGGTGGCTACCGGGCATGAAGCACGCCTGATGCATGAGAAAACACACAAGAATATTCGAACCGTTCGCCCCCTGCGGGATGGGGTGATCGCCGATTTTGAAGTAGCCGAGCAGATGATTCGCGGCATGATCAAGAAGGTGAAGATGAAGTGGTACTCCAGCACCCGCCAGATGGTGGTGTGTGTACCCAGCGGTATCACCGAAGTGGAACGCCGTGCCGTTCGTGACAGCGCCGAACACGCCGGAGCCAAGGAGGTGTACCTGGTGGATGAACCGATGGCCGCCGCAATCGGCATCGGGCTGAACGTTCACGAACCGGTGGGAAACATGATCGTGGATATCGGCGGCGGTACCACGGAGATCGCTGTCATTGCGCTCTCCGGTATCGTCTACGCCCAATCGGTGAGGCTCGGCGGTGACGAGCTGAATGAAGATATCATCAATTATTTCAGGCGCAACCACAACCTGCTGATCGGGGAGCGAACCGCGGAAAATATAAAGTGCGAAATCGGGACTGCCGCCCCGCTTGACGAGGAACTGGAGATGGTTACCAAGGGTCGTGACCTGGTGAACGGTGTACCCCGGACCCGCCATGTGACGTCAAAAGATGTTCGGGAAGCAATCCAGGAATCGGTCAATACCATCGTGGAGTCGATCACCAAATCGCTCGAGCAGACGCCACCAGAGCTCTCTGCCGATATCCTCGACCGGGGCATTATGCTTACCGGCGGGGGAGCCCTGCTGAAAAACCTGGACAAACTAATCATCGAGACTACCGACCTACCGGTTCATATCGCCGAGGACCCGTTAACAGCCGTGGTACGGGGTACCGGGGCCATCCTGGAGGATCTGGAGTATTACCGAACGGTCGTTTCATAATGAATCAAAATGAATGCGCTTTCGTCTTCCCCGAATAACAGATGCTAAAGACCACATCATCACGGCACTGCTGCTGGTACTGTCCCTGGTCCTGATGTTCAGCCGGCACCAGGGCGGGATCGACAACCTGCGCAAAGTATCGATCACCCTGTTCAGCTACCTGGAGGAGCCGCTCTCTAACATCCGCGTGTATCGGCAGGCTCTGAAGACCAACACCTACCTGCGCAAGCAGAATATCCTGCTGCTGGATGAACTCAGTCGCCTTCGCGCCGCCGGACAGGAAAACAGGGAACTGCGCGAACTGTTGCAACTGAAAAGGGAGAGCGAACTGCAGCTGTATCCCGTTCATATCGTGGGAAAAGAACTGAATGAAACCAACAACTCCATTACGGTTGATGCCGGAACACGTCAGGGCATTGAAATGGGGATGCCGATGGTCTCGGCCGACGGGCTGGTGGGACGTGTTATCCTCACAGCTCCCGATTATTCACAAGTCATGCCGTTTTACAATACCCTGTTCAGGGCCAGTGCAAAACTTCAGCAATCCAATACATACGGCATTATTACCTGGGATGGGGAACAGATCAACCAGCTGGTGCTTAATTTTGTGCCGCAGACCGTACCGGTCGACAGTGGCGAAGTGGTGGTGACTTCCGGTTACAGCAACCAGTTTCCCCCCGATATCCCGATCGGCAGCGTAATCCGTACCGAGCCGGAACAGGGCAAGGAGACCCAGAAAATTTACCTGGAACCATTTGTCGACCTCCATACCATTGCCGAGGGGTTCATTGTCAAATTTACCCCGGATACCACCGTCCAAAACCTGAACCGGGAATATCAACAACTGTTTGAATGAACTGGGAACAGCTTAAAGATTTCGGGATTGGTCTTGGCTTCGTGGGGTTACAGATTGTCATGTTCCGACATCTTGAACTATGGGGAATGCAGCCGGATCTGGTCCTTATTTACCTGCTTTGGCTCATTACCCTGCGCGACCGAACCACTTGTATTCTTATGGCCGCAGGCCTGGGACTGGTACAGGATGCGCTGCTGGACCTGTGGGGACTGAATATGTTCGCCAAGACACTGATGACCTTTGCCATTTACAATTATATACCAAAAAGCAAAGAAACAAGGCTGCTTATTGGTCAAATTTTTCTTACCGTATTAATTGGGGCTTTATTCCATAACATCATATTTTTAGGATTAAACATTATTGTCGAAAGCTATTCTGCAGAACTGCTTTTTTGGCGCAAGTGGATTGGTAATGCCGTTTATACCACTGTCGTCGCCGGCTTTATACAACTTTTCAGAACCAATTAACCGCACTGAAGGTGCTCACCGATGATGAGGCATCGTCGTAACAAACGAAGAAAAACATCCATCCGCGTTCTTCAGTTCGCGATGCTGGGCCTCGGTCTGATTATCTTCGGGCGGCTCTTTCAGCTTCAGATTATCGACTACGATCTTTACAGCCCGCTGAGCCGGGAAAATTCACTTCGGCAGGAGATCATCAACCCGGCACGTGGTCTCATCTACGATCGTAACGGCAAACTGATCGTGGATAACGAGCCCGTCTACTCCATTACCATTACTCCCGCCAGTTATGATCGTTCAAACACCCCACTGCTGGCCGATCTGCTTGATATTCCCGAAGAGGAGGTACGAAAACGTATTGATGAAGCCCAGGAATATTCGTGGTACCGGTCGTCTCGCCTCTTTACCGAACTCAGCTTTCCCAAATTCTCACTGATCCAGGAGAATATATGGCGCCTGCCCGGCATCGGTCACCAGATAGAAAGTAAGCGTCACTATGCCGTCGACAGCATGAAGGCCTCACACGCCCTGGGGTACCTGCGGGAAGTTTCCGAGGAAAAATACCTGGACTCCGACCAGTACAACATGGGAGACAAGGTTGGGAAAAGCGGTCTCGAAATGGTTTATGAAGACCGGCTGCGCGGTTCCGTGGGCATTGAATACATCCGAATCAATGCACTCGGGCAATCTCTCGGCCCGTTTAACGAAGAGAACACCCGCGAAGCTCCGAAAAAAGGAAATGATCTCTACTCAACGCTCGACACCGAACTGCAGCTGTTGGCCGAAGACCTGATGGAGGGTAAAAAAGGGGCTGTTGTAGCACTTGATCCCAACAACGGGGAAATCCTTTCGATGGTCAGTTCCCCGCAGTACAATATACGCCGGCTCTCAGGCCGTATTGACGCGGATTACTGGCAGTCGATCAACGCCGATACCACCGATCCCCTATATAACCGTGCCATCTCCAGCAAGCAGCCTCCCGGCTCCACGTTCAAGCCGCTGATGGCACTGATGGGCCTTGAGATGGGTATCATCACCCCGGAAACCGAGATTAACAACCCGGGCTACTACTACCGCGGGCGCCGGTACGGCGATCTCGCCGATCCCGGTCAGTATGATGTACAAAAAGCGATCGAAAAATCGAGCAATACCTTCTTTTTCTGGATGATGGATCAGATTGCCTCCAGGGGCAGGCTCAACGAGTGGCACAACCTCGCCCGGGAATTCGGCCTTGGGCGTACCAACGGCATCGATCTTCCACATGAGACCTCGGGGATTCTGCCGGACAGCAGCTACATGAACCGGGCGTTCGGGGAAGGAAAATGGGGTATCGGGGATATCATCAATCTCGGGGTGGGACAGGGAACCATCGCCGCTTCGCCACTGCAGATGGCCGTGGTTGCCGCCGGCATCGCCAACAACGGGTACCGCGTGCAACCACACTTGGTAAGCCATATCCGGACTCCCGATGGACGCGTTTTTGAGACCGAAGCCTACAAGCAGAAGATCAGCTGGGTAGACCAGCATGAGATCGATGTAGTAAAAGAGGGAATGCGCCGCGTTGTTACCGACGGAAGCGGCCGATGGTACGCAAATCTCGACAGCATCGCCGTGGCAGGAAAAACGGGAACCGCCCAGAATCCCCACGGGCGCGATCACGGCTGGTTTATTTCGTTTGCACCCCTTGATGATCCCCGGATCGCTGTGGCTGTACTCGTCGAAAATGCGGGGTACGGATCAATTTCGGCCGTGCCGATCGCATCGCTGGTTATCGAACAGTACCTGAAAGGCGAGATTGAACGACAATATGTATACGACTACGTGAAAAATTTTGAACCGCGGGATACCAACTCCGACTCGGAAGATGACGAAACGGATTCCGAAACACAAGAACAGGCAACGCAAACAGACCCGGCAGAATGATAAACATACGTGACATAAGCTGGTCGCTGATCCTCTTCTGGATCGGACTTACCGTGATCGGACTGGTGGGGATCTACAGTGCCACCCAGGGTCCGGTGGCGCAGTTTCTGCCGGAGTTTATCCAAAACAACTTCATAAAGCAGCTGGTCTGGATCGGGATCTCCATCTGCATACTTATCGGTGTTCAGTTCCTTTCACCGCGGTTTTTCCAGAATTTCTCCTTCATTCTTTACGGGCTGGGTATTGTCCTGATGATAGTGACCCTGCTTTTCGGGGAGGAAGTTAACGGGGCCAAAAGCTGGCTGCAGGTCGGTCCCGTTAACCTGCAGGTGAGCGAGTTTATGAAGATCGCCACGATATTGGCAGTGGCCAATTACCTGACAAGCCGCCGCAATATCTCGGCGGAAAACCTGCGCTACGCCCTGATCGCCGTTTCGCTGATTCTGCTGCCCACCATACTCGTAATCCTTCAGAATGATATGGGTACGGCCGTGGTATTCCTGGCCCTCATCCCCGTAATGCTGTTCTGGTCGGGGCTTCCGTATGGGGTGTCGCTGTTTATCATTTCACCGGCCATCATCGGGTACCTGAGCATTATCCAGTGGTACTGGGGACTGCTGGCAGCTGTTGTACTCACTATTGCCATATTCTTTATCCAGCGGCGGACCTGGCTGACCTTTGCTTCGTTTGCAAGCGGTATACTTATTGTTATTGGGATGCAGGTTGCCCTGTTCCAGGTTCTGCAACCCCACCAGCGGGCACGAATCGCCGCGTTTACAAATCCCTCCTCCGACCCCCAGGGAGCGGGCTGGAACGTGATCCAGGCAAAAACGGCGATCGGTTCCGGGGGGGTCTATGGCAAGGGATTTCTGCAGGGTACCCAAACCCAGCTCCGGTTCCTTCCTGAACAGTGGACCGATTTTATCTTCTGTGTAATCGGGGAGGAGTTCGGATTTATCGGGGCAAGCATGGTGCTCTTCCTGTTTTTGGGGATGGTTTTACGAATGCTGAACGCAGCCGGGAGCCACAAACACCCGTTTGCCCAGCTGGTTATTGTCGGGGTGACGACCATCCTGTTTATCCATTTCTTCATCAATATCGGCAGTGCTACCGGGCTGTTGCCTGTCATCGGCCTGCCGCTGCCGTTTGTCAGTTACGGGGGTTCTGCATTCCTCTCCAACACGCTGATGCTGGCCATCTGTATCAACCTGGATCTCTACAAACGGCAGTTTAGCATCTACCGTTAACCCGCATCTTCATGCGAATCAAAGTTGGATTAGTGTACTACCCTCGCTTACAAGAAGGTAGATTGTTATGGTAATGAAATACATGTCCCAGTGTGTATCAAGCTGCGAAATTGGTAAACAAAGCGGGTTAACCCGCTTTGCTTACTGAGATATTTCTTCATCAGCGAAGCGGCGAGGGACAAACACCTCTCCGCCCACCAACCTGCCCGCCACGAAAATGTTACTCTTCGCCCTGAAACTCTTTCTCCGTACGCAGGCGGAAACTGCGGCGATGGTACTCGGTAATCCCGTGCTTCTTTAATCCTTCGAAATGCTGGCGCGTAGGGTATCCCACATTCGTCTCCCACCCGTAGTGTGGGTATTCCTCGTGCAATCGAATCATCAGTTCATCCCGCTCCACCTTGGCAAGAATCGAAGCCGCGCCAATACTGACCGACCGGTCATCCCCGTTTATCAGACAGGTATAGGGTGTCATACTGCTCCCGAACCGGTTGCCATCCACCAGCAGGTAGTCGGGATCAGCCCCGGAGATGTCAGCGCATTTCTGCATCGCTTTTAGGGAGGCCCAGAGGATGTTAAGCTCATCAATTTCATCCACGCTGCAGTACTGCACGGTCCAGAACAGGGCTTTGTTCTTGATCTCCCCGGCCAGTCTCCTGCGTTCCGAAAGATCCAGCTGCTTGCTGTCCCTGATTCCCGCAATGTCGGTTCCGGGTTCGAGGATAACCCCGGCCGCAGCCACCGGTCCAGAGAGGCATCCCCGACCGACTTCATCGAGTCCCATAACCCGGTTGTACCCCTGTTGCCAAAGCTTTTTCTCAAACTTCAGTCGCTTGTTCATTGATCCCGTTTTATTCCACTTTCCAGCGATCTGTTAACCGATCCAAAATTAACAAAATCCACACCGATATCTGAGATTTTTTTACCGGCTGAAGGACAGCGAACAGATCATAAAAAATAGGCAACCGGATAGTTACAACCTTTGTATGATGTGTAATATCTTTAGAACACGTTCATGAAACAACCGACAGACAAACAAATAGAATCCTGGGCCCGAAAGATCTCTGAGTCCGACCGGGAAGCATTCAACTGTTTTTTCCGGTCGATGTACCCCCGGCTTGTCCATTTTGCCATGCGTTACCTGCGAAGTAAAGCCGAGGCGTGTGACATCGTCCAGGATGCCTTTGTCAAATTGTGGGAGAAACGGGAAACCGTGGATCCCAATCGGTCGGTGAAGGCATTTATATACCAGATTGTTCGCAATCTGGCCCTTAATCATATACGTGATCACTCGGATGAAACCGTCGGCCTCGATGAACTGAATGAATCTTCATTCGAACCTGGTCATAACCCGGTTCCTGTGGAGGAATACGGCGAAGAGATTGACCTGATAAAGAAATGGATCCGCGAACTTCCCGACCGGCAGCGCGAGGCGTTCACGTTAAGCCGGTTTGACGGGCTTGACCATGATGAAATTGCCGGGGTGATGGAAATTTCATCCAACACCGTCAACAACCATATTGTCTCCGCACTGGATTACCTGCGGAAGCGCTGGGAGGATTACCAGCAGCAACTAAACAATACCTTACGTTATGACTGAAAAACCAGAATATACTAACCGAGAAAAGCAGCTGGAGGAACTTCTTCATCAATTCCCGGATGAACACAAAACATCAGCCGCGGAGATCTGGAAACGATCTGCAAAAGCAGCCCCCGGCCGCACGGTCGTGACTGAAACGGAAACCGAACGGGCGCTGCGGGATCTGCATCACCGTATACCGGAGTTCGACCCGAATACGGAATCGTATACCGATCTTGGTGATGGTTCTTCCCGTACCTGGAGATGGCTCGCGGCGGCCGCCATTATATTGCTGACACTGGGAGCCGGATACCTGCTGATCCCGCAAACCGCCTCCGCCCCGTACGGCGAAATGGAGACCGTGAAGCTGCCTGACGGCTCCACTGTGCAGTTGAACAGCGGCAGCCAGATCCGCTATAACCGGCTGTTCGCCCACCTCAACCGGGATATCACTCTTGATGGGGAAGCGTTCTTTTCCGTACGCAGCGGTGATATTGCCTTCAGCGTCGAGACTAACAACTCCACGGTCACAGTCACCGGTACGAAATTTAATGTCCGATCCTGGAGCAGCGATCCCGTTCAGGAAACCGAAGTTACCGTGGCGGAGGGACGTGTTACCTTTTCAGCAATCGAGAATCCCGACACCGCCGTTACCCTCAAACCGGGGCAGCTGAGTAAACTCAGCGGCAGTTCCGCCGTTCCCTCACCCCCAAAAAAGGTAGCCGTCGACCGTTTCACCGGCTGGCGCCACAACAATCTCATATTCAACGAAAAATCGCTTGCCGTTATCTTCCGGGAACTGGAACGCCGGTTTGATGTGAATATTGATGTTAATGTGACAAACGCACACACGGAAACTCTCACCACCTATTATGCCGATCCGGGCGATGTTGAATCCATACTCGAGGATATCTGTCGTGTAAAGGGACTGAATTTTGCTAAAACCGCCAACGGGTACCGGGTATACTAAATGAGGATTCGAACCAGTTAAAAGAAAACCGGGTGAACCAAAGAGTGCACAGCTTGAATCACTAAACGGTGCAAAGACACGGTCAAAACAGCAGAAAGCCATGGCGATTTTTACGGATATAAAGCGAACAGGTGCAGATACCGTTCGATGGTGGTGCACCACGCTGCTTCTTTTTGTTTCCGTGCTATCGGCCGTTGCCCAGCAGCCTGACCGGGAAGAAGAGCGCTATTCATTCGACTTTCGGGGAGCGGAGCTGACAACGGCACTCGATGAAATTGCCCGCAGTACGGGTATTGACCTGGTGTATGACCCGGCCCTTGTTAAAAACCACTCGGTATATCGTCGAATAAAAGATCAACCGGTTTCGAAACTGCTGAAGAGCGTGTTATCCGGGACCAGCCTCGATTATGTAACCCTTTCTTCCGGTACAATCGTAATTGTCGAAACCGTGGAACAGAACCCCGCATTCGGATCCTATCACGGGAAAGTGGTTGACAGCAGGACGGGAGATCCCCTGCCGGGGGCCTCGGTAATGCTTGCCGATGCTTCGGGGGGGACCAGTACCAGCGAAACCGGCAATTTTACCATTAACCGCCTGGTAAGCGGGACCTATACCATCGTTTTCAGCTATATCGGGTATGAACCGGTTAAAAAAACCGTCCGGATACGGCCTAACAGTGACCTTCGTCAAAAGGTGGAACTTGAACCCAAACCGGTCGACTTCACCCCCATTGTTGTGACCGGCCACCTGCCGCAACTGCCGATGCAGCGGGAAGACACGGAAACGGTGGCACCCGATACCCGCTGGGAGCCGAACAGCAGGCTCGACAACGCCATACACAGCCTGTCACTGCTGCCGGGGGTACAGTACGGACTTCCCATGACCGATCTTCACCTGCAGGGTAGCCAGGGTGGTGAACACCGGATCATGCTGGACGGCGCGCCGATCTATAATCCCTACAGCTTCGGTAAAATGTTCAGTGCCTTCAGCCCCTTCGCCATCAACCGGATCGAAGTCCACAAGGCGGGATTCGGAGCCTCGAGAGGCAGCCAGATTGCGGGCCTTGTCAATCTGACCCACGACCTCGGAAGCACAGCGCATGCGAAACCGGAATTTCAGTTCCAGGCTGACCCGCTGAGTGTAAACGGGCGTGCGGATCTCAGCCTTGCCACCGGCAGGGATTCATCTTCAATTAACATTATGGCCGCCGGTCGCACCAATTACTGGAATATATTCCAGGAACCCTCCATGCAGCAAACGCTCCGGGAATGGGATACCCTGGATCCGCTCGTTACCAATCTGCTCATCTCTTCTGACGACGATGCCTCCGTTTATGAACCGCGGAAACACCAGTCGGATCTGCAGTTTCATGACCTGCATCTCGCTGCCCGGTATGATATCGATCCCTACCGGAGCCTTACCTCCACATTCTATGCAGGACGAAACTACGTCAGTACCGACCTGCTGAGACAGGCTCCGCAAAACCCGGACCTGCCTACCTATCTCTACGCCCGTGATGAATACCGTTGGAACAACCTGATGGGACAAATCCGGTATAATCATTTTGTGACTTCCCGGCTGGATCTCCGCTCGCAGCTGAGTTTCAGCACCAACCGGTTCCGACACCGCTACCTGCTGGGAACCAGCGACAATCCCTCGATACCCGGATTGAGTAACGTGTCCGGGACCGGTGCCCTTGCTGATGCCACTGCCTTCGAAGCGTTTCAGGAAGCGGGTAACTACAGCCAGATACCCACACAGCGAAACGAAAACAAGATACAGCACCTCACATTCAAAACCAGCGGTACCTACAGTATTACGCCCCGGTTCAACCTCGAGTCCGGTCTTAAGTTCGACATGGTTCGCTCCCGTGTAGACCTGAGCGACCTCTTTTACCTGCCCACACTTTCTGACCAGGAATCGACCTTCTACAGCGGTTTCATCAACAGTAACTGGCGCATCGGTAACTACTGGAAACTGACCGCGGGTAACCGGTTCACGCGCGCAGAACCGATCAACCGGTTTTACCTGGAGCCCCGGGCGAGTATCCAGTACGATCGTCCGGATTCCGGCATCGGGTACTGGACAGCCCGTCTCTCGGGAGGTTTGTACCGCCAGTTTATCAATCACTATGATATCACCAATCCCGGTCCCACCTCGCTGGTGCCCTCTTTCGCCGTCTGGTCGCACACCGGCACCCGGGAGGCGCCCAAAGCCTGGCACCTGAGCGGATCATACCATCTTGAACCCTCTCCGGCCAGCAGTATCGACCTGGAACTGTTCTACAAATGGCAGCCCAACACCTACACCGTCTCCTACAACAACCTACTGCGCGGCATTGAACTCGATCGGTCGGAGTTTAGTGCGTTTACCGAATCGACGGAGATGACCTCGCTCGGGGCCAGCCTGCGCGTCAACCACTCGCTCTACGAGGGTGACCTGAAGCTGCTGCTGGGCTACGATTTCAATTACAACCGCATCAACCTCGATACCCAGTTCGGGAGGTCTCTGCCGGCTCCCTGGACCGAACCCCACCGTTTCCAGCTTCGTGCACTCTGGCGTATTGCTCCCGGCTTTTCATCGGTCATCAAATGGCAGAATGTGCTGGGCCGCAGCTGGGGTTTCCGCCAGTCGTACTACAATTTCCTGTTCTACGAAACCGGCGAAAATTACGGGGATTACTATTTTAATGCACCGGAGAACGACAAGCTGAGTCCGTTTCACCAACTCGACCTCTCCCTGATCTATACGCCCGGTTTTTCCCGATTCGGTATGGATATCCGGCTAGATCTCATCAACCTGCTCGACCGGCAAAACACCATCGACTGGAGCCTGCAGCCAACCGCTCCCGGGGGAGAAGAGTACGAGATCAGGAAACGAACCATGCCCGGGTTCAGTCCCTCCCTGAGTATCGAAATCGATTTCTGATAATGCCGGCCCGGCCGCTCCTTTCCCTGAACTTTGTGCAGATCAACAGTTTTTTTCTCATACAGCCCACGCCCGGGATGACCTGCTCCCATATTTCTGATGATACCTGTTGATTCTGGTACCACAGTTGCAAATATTGCACAATCGATACTGAATGGTCGACCTGTTTTGAGAGTTATATAATAGGTAACAGGTAATTAAGCAGGCACGTATCTATGTATTTCAAGTACCGGGAGTGGGACAATCGTTTTGGCAACGGCTCGCAATCACCGTTTGAATCTCTATGGAACCTGTTCCAGGAACTGCTGACAATTGCCAGCGGAGATGTGGCCCAGGCCCTGCGCTGGTTGACGGAACTGGACAATGAATACGGCATTACCGACCAGTTTGATGAGGGGTACGGGCTCGGTGACTTTGTAGATGAAATGAAAGAGCGCGGTTATATCCGCGATGACGAAGAACAGAATACCGTGGTTATCACCCGGAAGACGGAGCGAAGCCTGCGTCAGCGTTCCCTGGAAGAGATCTTCAAAAATCTGCAAAAAGGCAGTTTTGGCGGACACGAAACCAACTTTTCCGGTACGGGACGGGAACGGCAGCCAGAAACACGCCCCTGGCAGCAGGGCGACGACATCAGCAATATCGACAGTGTGGGTACCATGATGAACATGCTGAAACACAGCTCTATCGACCAGGTAAACCTCCACGAAGATGATCTGCGCGTGCATGATACCGATCATTACAGCTCTGCCGCTACTGTGCTGCTTATCGATCTGAGCCACTCCATGATATTATACGGGGAAGACCGTATAACCCCCGCCAAAAAGGTCGCTATGGCCCTCTCAGAGCTTATTATGCAAAACTACTCCAAGGACAGCCTGGATATCGTCGCTTTCGGCAACGAAGCGTGGGAGGTAACGATTGAAGATCTGCCGTACCTGGAGGTGGGCCCCTACCACACCAACACCAAACAGGCCCTTGAACTTGCCCGTCATATCCTGCACCGCCGCAAATTCACCAATAAGCAGATATTTATGATTACCGACGGCAAACCCTCATGTATCATTGAAAACGGGAAAATCTACAAGAACAGCTACGGACTCGACCGCAAAATTGTTAATAAGGTTCTTGATGAGGCCGTAAAATGCCGGCGAGAGGATATCACTATCACCACGTTTATGATCGCCCATGATCCCTACCTGCAGGATTTTGTCCGCGAACTTACCGAAGCGAATAAAGGGCGGGCCTACTTCTCCTCGCTGGATAATTTGGGGGAATATATTTTTGAGGATTATATCCGAAACAGGAAACGACGGGTGCGGTAATCGGTGCTCGAGGCTGAGCAGCATTTAGCCCGATCTCCCCTTCCTTCGCCTCACCGGTACTCTGCTGACGAAGACGGAACTAACCCGGATTTTATTTTGACTCCCCTCCAGGTCGGCTGCCGTCAAACAGGAAGTCCTGTCCGTATCATATCTGGATAATAAAAAACCCCGAATGATCAGATCATCCGGGGTTTGAGCTAAAGTAAAAGGTTCAGGAAGTCATCAGATGCCCAGTTCTCGCATAACGGGATCGGTGATATTGTACTGCTCGCGTGCATCCGGGGAGGCATAAAGGATGATCACATCCCCGTTGCTTGTAGTTGTATTGAGTACATACGTAAGATCCCGACGTTCTGCCACAGCATTGATGGCCTCTTCGATCTGCTGAAGCAGTGGACCCACCAGCTCCTGCTGCTTCTGCTGAATCTCTTGCTGCAGCTGGGTCTGGAACTGCTGGAGTTCGGCCTGCAGTTGACCGAGGCGTTCTTCCTCTTTCTTTTTGGCTTCTTCGGAGATTACAGCTGATTTTTGCTGGTAGGCACTGACCTCCTGCTGAAAATTGGCCTGTTTATCCTGCAACTCCTGCCGTTTTCGATCTGCAAAATTTTGCAGTCGCTGCTGAACGGCTTTCATTTCCGGCATCTTGTTGAGGATGGCCTGCGGGTCCACATACCCGATGGAGAGATCATCCTGGGCCTGTGCGGTCTGTACATCCGAAAACCCGGTAAACGCCAAACATAAAATTAATACTGTTAGAACTCGCTTAACCATGATTCGTTACTCTTTTGATATATTTCGAATTTAATTTGATTCGGTATTCATCCGACGTAATACCTGCTCGGTAATATCCAGCTTTTGGTCGGCGGAGTAGAAGATGATCGTTTCTCCCATTCCGGTAGCTTCATTGAGTACAAAATCGAGATTATTGGCCTTGGCAACAGCGGCTATCGCCTTGTCCATGCGGCTGTAAATGGGAGCCATAAGTTCTGACCGCCGCTGCTGTATCTGCTGCTGAACGCTTTGTTGCAGTTCCATCAGTTCCTGTTCCCGGGTAGCAAGCTCCTGCTCACGCTGTTGCTGCTGCTGTTCCGACATGGAAGCTGCATTTTGCTGGAAGGCACTGACAGCCTGCTGAAAGTCGGCACTTTTCTGGCTCAGTTCCGTACGTTTTTCTTCAATAAAGCTGTTCAGTTTTTTTTCGATATCAGCTCGTTCAGGTATTTGAGACAGCACCTCCTGTGGATTCATAAAACCCACGGTCAGATCCTGGTTCTGTCCGGCAGCCTGAAACGATACGGCAAACAGAAGAATAAAAGCTGTAGTAAGTAGCTTTCGTAACATAGATTATCCAAACATTTACGGATTATAATGGCGTGTGAGTATACTAACTATTTTTCTTAATTGCTCGTCTCATTTGAATCGGTTGTGATCCCCAATTCCAGAAGAACCTCATCATTCAGATTCCATTCCTGTCGAAAGTAGAGCATACTGGTATCGCCCGACCTGTCGAACACGAAATCATAACCATTACGCTCGGCTACGGTATTTATTGCATTGAAAACTTTTCGCTGTATCGGTTCGAGCAGAGATTGTTGCCTCCGGAAATACTCCCCGTCGGCGCCAAATTTCTCTTCCAGGTACTGCTCCCGCTGTTGAACCTGCTGCCTGATCTCCGCCTGCTTTTGTTTACGAACTTCCTCGGTATATAGTATTTCCCGGTCCGAAAACTCCTCCTTCAGCCGCTCAATCTCATTCTGCATCTGTTCCAGCTTGCTCTTCCATTCGCGTCCCAGGGTTTGAAGCTGCTGGTCGATGCCCTGGTATTCCGGCATCTTTTCGAGAATGGCATCGGTATCCACGTATCCGATCTTTTGTTCCTGTGCCATCACTCCCCGTACGGATACCAACGTCATGCCTATTACACAGGTTATTAACCAGCTATGTATCAGGCATCGCTGCATATCAGAAGGGCGTACCTATGTTGAACAGGAACTCCCATTCTCCGGCATTGACCGGCGGGTTGGTTCCGGGGATGCCGTCAAGTCGGTAGCCGTAGCTGAGATCCACAAGCCCGAGGATCGGGAGGAAGATACGCACGCCCACACCGGTTGCCCGTTTCAGTTCGAACGGGGCGAAATCCTCAAGGTTCAGATACGCGTTCCCCGCATCGGCAAACAGGTACGGGATAACCTGGACCTGTTCCTCCTTCACAGCGGGATAGCGAAGTTCCAGCGAGTACTTGCTGTAGAGCCGTCCGCCGACCTCTTCCCCGTCCACGCGTGGCGAGATCGAGCCGTTGTTCCCCCCGGGAAAGCCCCTGAGGTCGATATTATCATCGATGAAACTTTGCCGTTGCTGGAGCTGGGTTCCCCCGAGCACAAAACGCTGGAAGTTACTGCGGCGATTCGGCCCCAGATACCCGAGATACCCGTATTCGATGGTGTTGGTCAGTACCAGGTTACCGGCCACCGTTGTGTGGTTCTGGTAGGAAGATTTGGCCTTGTAAAACTGCGAGAATGACGGCAGCGGCGGGGCGACTTCCACCGAAAACATCAGCTTGGACCCGGTGGACGGTGATATCGGGTTGTCGAGCGAATTACGTTCTATGACCTGTTTAACACTGATGATACTGGACGTTCCTTCCGCAAGAAACGACGTTCCCCCGACAACATCATACAGCTGGTAGGAGAGCACGGTTCGCTGCGTGTAGTAATCATCCGGCCATTTGAGGCGCTTCCCGAGCGATACACTGCTGGAAAACAGTTCATTCCTGATGTTGCTGTTGCGGAAGTTGATCAGGTTGTAGTTGAAGTTCACACCAAGAGAAAGGGGTTTCCCGCTCAGCCAGGGTTCCTGGAATCCGAAGCTGTAGCTCTGATACCCGCCGCCGGTTACCTGTACGCCAAGCGACAATTTCTGGCCGTCTCCGGACGGAATCGGATTATAGCCCTCTCCGCGAAGTGCCCGGCCCATAGAAAAGTTATTGAAATTAAGACGTGCTGAGAGGATCAGCCCGATGCCGCGGCCGCCGAAGCCGCCGGAAAACTCGAAGTTGTCGGTACTCTGCGATTCGTCGAGCTGGTAATTGATATCAACAGTCTTGTTCTCCACGTCGGGATTCAGATCCGGGGTAATGTTCTGCTGCTGGAAATACCCCAGGGTACCGAGCTCCCGCACTGTTCGTACAATCGCCTGCCGGCTGTAGGTTTTCCCGGGAATGGTACGCAGCGTTCTTCGTACGACATCGTCATGGGTTTTGGTATTCCCGCTGAACGAGACCTGGTTAAGCGTGGCAATTTCATCCTCGATGATACTCAGATGAATATCGAGGGAATCTTCGGCTACAACGTCAATTTCGGGCTGCACCTGGAAAAAGAGGTACCCGATATTTTGGTAGAGACTGGTGACATCGGTATTCCCCTGGGTGAACTGAAGGTTTTCCTGGAACTTTTTCTCGTTAAATACATCGCCTTTCTGGAACCCGAGGGCCTGTGTCAGCCTCTCATCGGTATATACGGTATTACCTTCCCAGGTGATGTTTCGGACTTTGTATTGCGGGCCTTCATTAATCTTAATCCAGACCCCGATTCCCTCTTTATCATCCTTGTAGTTATAGGTAAATACCGAGTCGTCGACGATGTAGAAATCGCGAAACCCGTTTTCACCGTAAAAGTCCCGCAGGTTGTTCTTGGCCTCTTCATAATCTTCCTGCTTAAACAGTTTTTTTGAGAAAAATTTCCACCAGCGGTCCTCCTTGATAGTATCCAGCGTTTTCCTGAGCTTTTTCTCATCATACTGCTCATTGCCCTCGAAGCGAATGTCCTTGATCTCCAGCCGTTCCCCGGGATCAATATCGAAATACATGGTGGCCCTGTTACGTACGGTATCGGTTGGGCTGGTGGATACCTCCACTTCCGTAAACCAGTATCCTTTTTCCTTGTAAAAGCTTTTAATTGTATTAACGGCCTGGTTTTTGGCGGATTCCGTCACCGCAAATCCCTCCAGCAGGTTCAGTCGTTCCCGCAGATCTTTGCGTTGCGATCGTTTTACCCCTCGAATCTCGTATCCGGCCAGCCGGGGCTGTCCCACCACCTTGATCTGCAGGTGAACACCATCAAAAGTGGATCCCACCTGGTTGATTTCGATATCCGAAAAAAGCCCTGTTCGGTCCAGCCGCTTGATGGCCTGCCCGATCTCGTCACCGGGTATGGTGATGGTGGACC